>DHWT01000109.1:0-13756 GCA_002413325.1 Chitinophagaceae bacterium UBA5175
CATTTGTTTGACACCGCTTTGCCACTAGCCTGACATATTCCTGACAAAGGCGCATCTGTTGATGCTGTACGCCATTTTATGCCATCCCGGGCACAAAAACCTCTTGTCGAAGACGAGGGATTTTTGCATTTATGTGCCTGATGGCTATACCGCAATCAAAAATATCTTCGCTTTCGTCCGGTGAATTCGTAGGAATGGTTTCTGATAATCCCGATCAGAAAATCGAATTGAAAACTTTCTGTGCAGAGATTATTGTCCCAGCCCCCTGAATGGCTGGACGAGAGAGTTCCACTGTACTTCTTTGCCCTCCATCTAGTAGGCGAAACATCTCATCATCGGGAATTGAGGTAACACTAGAATTCATGTGTAGTAATATAGCTGGCTTAAAAGATGTTAATTCACCAATATTTTGGCTACCGTATTAACTACCCTACACCCCTTAAAAACGTAAAAGCCTTACTGGGTAAGGCTTTCAATAGGTATGCAGCGGAGAGAGAGGGATTCGAACCCATCTTATTTAAGTCATTAATTATCAGAGAGTAAAATATATATATTCTTATAGTATTGATAATCAATTAGTAAGGATTAGCCCGGTAATGTTCAGTTAAGCCGGGTATTGATATTTATTTGCTCCCCTATTTGCTCCCCCATACCTTTGGGGGGTTAAAGAGACATTTTAAAAAGAACTCCACGATCTCACAAAAGGGGAGCAAAAGGGGGCAAATCACAAAAATCATGGGAACAATACGATTTGAAATCCGAAAGGAAAAAAAGGATAAGGACGGCCTCGTCCCTATCCGAATGATTTATCAGGTATCAGGTACGCGCAAATATCAAAACACCGGCAAAAAACTTTTTGAAGGTAACTGGGACGACAAAAATCAAGTTGCTTTTTATAATAAGAAATTGAAGATCCTGGAAAAGGATATTAAGGAGATAAACCGGGGGCTGGGGGATCTTAAAAGAAATGTTGAGGATATAGAAAAGTTATTCATCCTACAAAAAACTCCTTATAGTGCCACGATGATAATCGATGAATTAAACCAATCCAAAACCCCGGAAACCAAAAAAGACACCTCCTCAAAAGAATTGTACGCCTTTATAGACCGATATATTAAGGATCACAGGCATACCAGGGTAAAAGGAAGTTTATCCGTCTATAAGGCTTTAAAAAGGCATTTAGAGGGTTTTCAGAACGCTAAAAGAATAGTCATATCATTTGATAAAATTGATTTTAATTTTTTCACTACATTTCAGAACTACCTATTCAGTCTTACAAAAAAAGATAAGGAGGGGAATCAAGTGAAGGCCCTAAATGATATTACAATTGCTAAACAACTCTCTACACTCAAAACCTTCCTTAGTTATGCGAAGGCCTCCGGACTTGAGATTAAAGACAATTACACCTCATTTAAAATCAAAAAAGATAATGATCTGGAAATTATTGCTCTTAATCAGCAAGAATATAAAACGTTATTCAATCTGAACCTTATCTATAATCCAGCCTGGGATCGGGTGAGAGACGTTTTTTGTTTCTCATGCGCTACCGGATTAAGATATTCAGATCTGAAACAACTAAAGCGGGAACATATTAAAGGAGATGTTATTGATATGAAAGCCATGAAAACGGATCATAAAACAATCATCCCTCTTAATCAGGATGCAAAAACTATTTTGAAAAAATATGAAAAAGATAATGCACCCCTCCCGATTATTTCTAATCAGAAATCAAATGAACACATCGCCAAAATTTGTGAATTTGCAGGTATAAACTCCCCGATTGAAATTGTAAGGAAATACGGAAACAAAAGAATTGCGACCATATATAAAAAACATGAGTTAATCCGAATGCACTGCGGACGCAAAACATTTGCTACAATTTGCGCAGAGCGAGGAATGCGAGCGGAAATAATTATGAAAATAGGCGGCTGGAAAAATTGGAACTCTTTTAAGAGATATTTAAACGTGACGGATGAGACAGCTAAAGAAGCCATGAGGTTAGCATATTCTGAACCATCTAAAAAGCTGAAAGCAGTTTAACACATCAGGGTAAATATTTTAGCATCTTACTGAATTTCTTGGTGGTAAATAAAACTTATTCGACCTTCGTATAACGAATCAGGGGAAAGCCCCACTCTACACGAATATTTATAAAAACAGCGATCCGCTAAATAGCGAATTGAATGGCCTACACTCCGGTAAGGCCATTTTTTCATTTTTAAAAACACCAAAAGATGAACATCGCTGTAAGAGAGTTTCCCGCTGAAATTATTGATCGTAAAGAACTCATGCGACGACTAAAAATCTCAGAGCCGTTTGTCATTGAATGCGGTCGCAATGGAACAATCCCTGAAATCAGAAAAGGGCGATGGATCAGGTACAACTGGCAATCAGTTGTGAAAGCACTTGAAAGCAATAAAAAGCGGAAATGAAAAACGTAGTGACACTAAATGAGGCCGCGGCATACCTCAGACTTACCCGATCAAAAATGTACCAGATGAAACAATCCGGATCAATTCCTTTTGAAAAAAAAGGTAAATCAATTTTTTTCCGGCGGGAAGACCTGGACAAATACAAATCGGGTGCAAATGAATTTTTTGTTTTTAACGAAAACCAGCTGATAGCTGGAGGATAAAAAACTAATCATGAAAGATAACGAACAACGCCTGCAGGATCTTGAAACGGTTGTGGGCGCACTGGTAAAAGGGTTTGACCGGGCTATCCTGGAATTAAAAAGGCGCCTGGACGAACAAGATGAAAAAATAAGAAATCAGGATAAAGCAATTGGGAGGAAGTTTTTTAATCCACCCTCCGGACATATGCCGAATTGAGGATAACAAAAAGTAATACATGGAACACGCGGAAGATAATGAGTTTATACGAGGCATGGAATGCCTCTTCCGGACGGAAGTTTACCACTCTCTCCCTAAGAGACTACAGGAATTAGTTGAATTGATTGAGAACCGTCCAAAGCAGGACGTTGCACTGCAGGGCATTATCACAGCCCTTTCAGCCGCTTATAGCCGGTGGCGTTTCTATCATGGATCGGGAAGCGATGTAAAGGAATACAGCCCGCATTTGCTTTCCCTTACGGTCGGGGCCGCCGGATCGGGCAAAGGTTTAACCAGGTACGGTTATAAGCTGGTTGAGATGGTTATACACCATGCGCGCGAAAGGCAGAAACTCAGCCTGCAGAAATATAAAACCGACAAATCAGAATACGACCGGCAACGCCGGCACCGGGAGAAAAACAATCTGGAAACAGATGATTTACGCGAACCTGAAAAGCCGCCCAAGTTTTGTTTCGGAATGTCGGCATCCGATACCACCCAGGCGGCCCTGGTTGAAATCCTTTACAACAACCCAATTGGTGGATTTGCTTATGATTCGGAAATCGACACGATGGTTCAGGGGAACGCGAAAAAAGAATTTGGCGGCTTTGGCGACATAATCCGAAAAACGTTCCATCATGAGCCACTTTCCCGCCAACGAAAAGGGGAGGGTGAAAGTTATGTGGTTGAGCAGCCACGCCTGGCTGTCATGCTTTCAGGTACGCGCGATCAGTTAAGGAAACTCATCCCAAGCGAATACAACGGCCTATTTTCCCGGCTATGGTATTATATCATTCCGGACGAATTCCAGGAATATAAACCCGCCACGCAGCAACGGGATATTGTCGGGGAGGCTTGTTTGCAGTTGCAGCAATACGTATCTGAATCAGCCGACTTGTGGAGTGATCAATTACACTATTTGAGTTTTTCAGAAAAGCAGGAACGAAGTTTATTAGATGCCATGCAGGATAAGCGAAATGTGGAAATTAATTGGGGCGGCGATATCAGCGCCTCCTGGCTTCGGTTGCCATTGATCACAAAGCGCATTGCGGTGACGCTGGCGGCCTTTGAGGGTTGCACCGTTGGGTATGTTCCAACTCATTGCTGGAATTGCGCCATGGGTATTTTAAAGACCATGAAAAGATCGTGCTTGGAGGCAGTGGATATAATCCGGGAAAACAGTCAGGGCAAGATAGACATTCCAGCTACCACATACCGGACAATGCATGCAGGGGGTATGAGCGATGTGTCGATAGCCGCCGCACTGGGTATTTCATCGAAAACCCTTCAAAGGAGAAAAAAACAGTGGGATCTGGATAACATACAGACTAAAAAGATTAAGAAGTATGACCCATGTGACCCAAATCAAATGCACTTATGATCAGGGTAAAATCATGTGGACATGGACAAAACCCGGTGTCCACATTAAAACGCAAGCTGGACGCGGGTTTACAGCAAAAGTGGACAGTGGACACTAAAGATCCAAATTCGAAATAAATAAATAATAATTTAAAAAATAAATATATACTGTCCAGTGTCCAAATGTAGACCAAATTCAATACCAGTAAGGGCTTCATGGTGGACACTGTGGTTTGTCCAGTCCGGTAATAATAAAATAATATGCCAACACTTACTATAAAAAGTTACGAGATAGCATCCTGGCCACGGGCTTTGCTATGCAACCGGGATTTTGACGAGGCCAATCTTTGCCGGGTAAAAACATGGCAGGGTTATGAATTGGAAATATTGTTTGACCGCTTCGGGTTCCCGCTTATGGATCGGGACCTGATAGACAGAATCGGGAACTTTTATCGAAAGAAATTCTTTGCTATTATGATTGACGGCGAGCCTGCGTATGCGCATTTGATACGCCCAATAAATAGCCGAACACGACCGGACTTTACCAGGCGTTCAAATCCTAACATATCCCATAAATTACAATGATTCACAACGTTATGATAAAATGGGGAGCAAATAGGGGAGCAAATAGGGGAGCAAATAAAGTAGAAAAAAGCAATTTTGTATAGTATATGATTCAAAATAATAACATCACAAGACGAAAGGTCCGCGGCAAGGCCAATAAATCAGCGGTATTGCAGAGCCGTATTAACCAAGCGCAAAAAAGAGTGTTCACAGTTGAGGTTCTAGTGCGGTTGTTTTCTGAGCTTCCAGCAAAAGATCAGGCAATGTTAATCTGCCATTTTAATCGTCCCCCGACCCCTGAGAAGCCTAAAGACCCGGTGGAAAGCCTGAACGAAAAGCAAATTGACGAGATGCTGGAACGAATTAAAAATCACGCGCAATGAGTAAACAATCCGTAAAAGAAAAACGGCAAATGATAGCCGATTTACTAGCGGGCCGAATACCGATCCCCCCCAAACAGCGGATAACCGGCTTTTGGTTTCATGACGAGGCATCAGACATGTACAGCAACACCAGGGAAAGCATACCAGGGAAGGAGTTTAAACGCTTGTGTCAAATTGACGAGGCCGCCGGTTCATTGCCTGGAAATGAATATAACGCCGTGATAATAATGTCGAGCGATTCCGGATGTAAACCAATAGGCTCAACCATTGAACCCATTCAGGAACGCAAACCAACTTTTTTAGAGAAAGTAAAGGAAACGATTTCTCCAAAACGCAAGCGCATAGAGGTAAGACCGGTTGAACCGGCGACAAAAAAAGAATTAAGAATATGGGAAGAACAGATGCGCACGATCCGGCTTTCAGATCCGGGATATGAGCCTACGGGTTCTTATTTGAAACCATACGAAGATGTAAACGGATATAAATTCCCGCGCAGATAATTGTTTTCATGATTATTACTTTCCCGGCATGTGTCTACGTGCTGGGTTTTTTATTATCTTTGTAGTGACACGCGCCGTCTGTCAGTGCGTTCCTGATTTGATACCGTGGGCACTTATCCAATGCGCCGCCCATCAGCAACAAGGAAACGTAATACCGCAGGCACTCGAAGAGCAATACCGAAAGCTATCCTCCCAGGATAAGCTTACCAGTGCTAGATCGCCGATACAGTCTACGTCGGTTGAATCGTTTCACACTTTATACAATGTCAAAAGAAATACTGGATGCCGTTACGGATCTGGGCAGTACTTATGAGAAAAAATTCAAAGAGTTAGAGGCCGAACTGAAGGCGATCAAAGCCAAAGGCGGCCGGATGGCCGGCAATACCGGAGAAATTTCATTTCAGGCCGCTATTGAAAATGCGATAGCAGCCAATTACAACCAGATTAAAACACTTTCGCCCAATCAAAATGCCACGGTTGCGGAAGTGAAGACGTTTACGATCGGCGCAAGTTTAACCGGAAATGTTTATCAGTCTGGCATTATTCAGAACCCGATCCGGCCTATGTGGAAATTCCATTTCCGCAATGTCATTCCTGTTTATCCGACCGCAACGGGGTCCGTTCTTTATCCGGTGGAAACATCCCCGATAGGAACCGGATCATTTGATTACAATGTCGAAGGGAATACAAAGAATTCCCTGGATTACGATGTTACGACAACCACGCTAGTTCTAAAATACCTGGCGGGGCTCAGTAAGGCAAGCCGTGAAAGTCTTGCCGATTTACCCTTCCTGATGTCGTATCTGGGTCAATCCCTAGTTGAAGACTTCGCCCAGGTTGAAGATGAAAAGTATTACAACCTATTATCGATTGCCGCCGTTGCAGGGGTTACATCAGAAACCCTTGCGGGTGCAAAGGTGCTTGACTATGCAACCCAGCTGGAAACCACCGGACACAATGTTACGGGTATGATTGCTGCACCCGACACCTGGGCTAAAATCCTTAAAACAAAGCCAAATGATTATGATGTTCCAGGCGGTCTTACTATTAGCGATACAGGAGTTGTTTCCATTGCAGGTTTACCGCTTTACAAGTCTCCGGCAATTCCTACCGGGAAGATCCTGATAGGAGATTTTAGCCGGGCTTGTGGCATTGCACAATGCGAAGGGTTTAATATCAGGTCAACCGAATACAATTCAGACGACTTCGAAAAGAACCTGATTTGTTTCCGCGCCGAAGCCCGTTGTGGACTTATGATCTTTTCGCCCGAAAGTTTTGTTTTGGGTTCAGTATAAAATAGATCCTTTGTTGCTTACGTTTTCTTGCGTCTAAGGCCGTCTCCGAAAGGGGGCGGTTATTTTTATTTGGGTTATCTCCTCCCAAATCTGCGAAAAGCTTGGATAGTCTGATAGTATCCATATGCTACAAATATCCGACCCAAAAAGTCAAATACATAAGACGACCCATTTAGAGTTAGACGGTTTCTTTTGTCTCGGAAATTAAATAGGGCATCAGTATCGAAAAACCTCAAGGGGTTCATAAATTTTAAAAAAGCTTCAAAATAATCTTCATTGTAGTTAAATGAAAAATGATAACCGTGGGCAAAAATTAATATCAAAAAGAAAAACATAGCCCCTGCACCAAAGGAAAAGAGTAATCCCCAAAACCAGTATCTACCAAAATTATTTGAATATTTATTCAAAAAAAGACTCAGTTTCTTGAAAAAATCCTGTGATCTCCAATTTATATGTCGGTAATGCGCTTCAATTTCTTGTGCCTGATATGCAAGCGATCTGACAGTATCGCCTTGTTTTGTAAAAGCGGTTGTTAATTGACCAAATGCCAACTGAGATTGGGCGTGGTTAATAATACCTTTTAGATGAACCACCGTCGGGAAATCCGTCTCTGATAGAAAAATTTCCGTTACCTGACTATTTTCGAAACAGAATTCCGCTTTGGTGAATTCACATTTAATAAATTTGGCTTTTCCTAAATCAGACGAATAAATGCCAATTTGACTCCCTTTTTGTAAGGTTAAATTCCAGAGTGTAATCGATCCTTCGTTTATGACGTCTACAAAGTTGAGTTCTTTTATATTTTGAACATTTTTGATAATAATACTATTACTATTTTCATTCTTACCAATTAGATTTAGTTTTTCCGCATCACTATCAGAAATTTCAAACCTGGTTAATTTGTTTAAGGGAATTTTTAATGAGCCAATCTTAGAGTTATTTGAAACAATAATCTCGTTTTGGCTATTTGAAATATTTTGAATTGCTATTTTATCTGCAATCAATCTGTCCAACTTTAATATTGTACTATTCCACGGACCATTAAGCGTAATGTTATTGCATGTCAATTTTAAGATGCTATTTAATCTACCAGACAAACTAAGAACTTTCATGTCTGCACAAAAGATATTTTCTAATTTGACCTCGTTACTTGTTGATCTTAAAATAATTTTTTGATCTTGGACTTTCTTCTCAACATTTATATTTATAAGTTCAAGCAAATCTCCCGATGAATTCAAATGGAGGGTACCTGTAACAGATAAATCTTTTACAGATAATTTACCTCCATTGCAGGAGAGTGAGCAGTCTTTTTTAAAAGTACTTTTGCCCTGTATACTGTCACTAAATAAAAAATCAGAAGAAAAATCATCTTCGAAAGTACAATCCTCAAAGACAAATTCACCAGTAATTGATGGCCGGCTAAGTTTAACAGCATTTTTAAACGTACATTCTTTGAAATGAATAGGGACTCTGTAAACTCCGTGGTTAGGCCGAGAGAATGTGCTAGAATCCAAAGCTAGATTTAAAATTCTGGCGTCTATATGTATTGGAGTATCTCGATAGGTTACAGAATCTCTATCTCCTAAGAATCCATACATTTCCTGATCTGAAATTGGTGTGAGGGGATTAGGCACCTTAAAAATTGGTTTTTATATGAGAGTTATTATAAGTCAAGGTATTCAATTGCCCCCTTCTTTGCTCCCCCTCAGGGTTTAAAATGATGAAACCCGCTACAGGCGCGGGTTTCATAAGAGTTTCAGCGGAGAGAGAGGGATTCGAACCCCCGGAAGTTTGACCTTCAACGGTTTTCAAGACCGCCGCAATAGACCGCTCTGCCATCTCTCCGGGCGCAAAATTAGGGTTTGGGGACTTATGGCAAAATATTATTCACCAAATGGGTAACTATTCTAACCGTCAGAGCGCCGCTACGGCTTCTGCGCCATAGAGCTGATCCTGGAAAGAAAGGGAGGGTGAAGGAATGAAGGCACCCAGGCCCAGCTGGTCCCATTTGGCATCTACAGCCGAAATGGTTTTTTCATCAGCCACAATGATATTGGGCCAGTCCCGGTGGAAATCATCCAGGGCCTCTGTTTTGGTGGTCCCGTCCAGGCCCATGCAGGCCTGCATCCTGTCTCCCACCCGGCTTTCAAACAAAAAGGAATCGCGTTTGGGGTCCAGGTTATTGCAGAAACGCCAGAGCGCTACCGGTAAATCGGAGGGATTTATATTTTCATCAATATAGAGGATCAGCTTCACGCCCGTATCCTGTAAGATCTTCTCTGCAAATACCTGATGCAGCGCACGCACCTGGCCCCTGCGGGTTTTGGATACCGAAACAATCAGGCAGGGGATTTCCCTTTCCAGAAGCTGCCGGTTCACGGCTTTGATTTCCGGGAAACCGTCAAGCCAGTGGTTATCCGGCAAAAACATATTGCCGGCAACGGCGTAGCGGTCGTCGGTCTCTTCTTCGAATTTTTTTGTTCCGTCCAGGCACATTTTCCCCCCGAAGCCCAGTTTACTGCAACTGTGGTCCAGCACGTCCATCGGGCCCTGGGCAAATGCAATGTCCGTTGCGGGATTCAGGTTTTTGAAAACATATTTGGCCAGCGACAGGTAATCGGTAACCGACACCCCTTCATCCACCAGTACCAGGATTTTGTTGAACATCATCTGTCCCGCGCCCCACATGGCGCTCATCACTTTTTGTCCCTGCCCGGCAAAGGTTTTATGAATCTGTGCGATCACGAGATTATGAAACACGCCTTCCACCGGCATTTCCATATCCACGATCTCGGGGATCATCATCATTTTCATCGGCGCAAGAAAAATCCGTTCCGTCGCTTTTCCCAGCCAGGCGTCTTCCTGCGGCGGTATGCCGACGATGGTGGCCGGATACACGGCATTTTTTTTATGGGTGATGGCGGTCACGTGAAAGGCCGGATACCAGTCCGGCAGGGAATAATATCCGGTATGATCCCCGAAGGGTCCTTCCCATACCGGGTTTTCCAGCGGATCCACATATCCTTCAATAACAATGTCTGCATCTGCGGGCACTTCCAGTTCCGGCTGCGTGAGGCAGCGCACGAGTCCCACTTTCTTTTTTCTCAGGAATCCGGCCAGCATGTATTCATCCACATTATCCGGCAGGGGCGCCGTGGCTGAATAGGCGTATACGGGATCGCCGCCCAGGGCAACGGCCACGGGCATGCGCTTTTTCAGTTTCTTATAGGCTTCAAAATGACGGGCGCTCACTTTATGTTTATGCCAGTGCATGCCGGTGAGGCGTTCGCCCATCACCTGCATGCGGTACATGCCTACATTGCGGATACCGGTTTCAGGATCTTTGGTATGAATCACGGGCAGGGTAATAAAAGGGCCGCCGTCTTTGGGCCAGCAGGTGATGACAGGCAGTTTACCGAGGTCCGGGGATTCCAGTATGATTTCCTGGCAGTCGCCTTTTCCGCGGATCACTTTCGGCATCCAGGCAGCGAACTGAGCCAGTTTGGGAAGTACCCTGAGTTTATCCAGTATGGATTCCCGGGGTCCTGCGAGCATTTTGAAGAGGGATTCAATTTCTTTACTGATATCGTCGAGCCGGGACACACCCAGTGCGATGCACATTCTTTTTTCACTGCCGTACGCATTCATCAGTACCGGAAAATCATAACCGGTATTTTCAAAAAGTAAGGCGCGGTTACGGGAAGGGGTCTTACTGATCCGGTCCGTGATCTCTGCTATTTCCAGCCTGGGATCGACAAAACTTTTTACACGGATCAACTCGCCTGCAGATTCCAATGCTTCAATGAAATCTCCTGAATTGTTAAAAGCCATCTTGATAGTTAGGCGGCAAAATTAACCAACTAATCTCATTGTACATTACGCGGGCAATCGGTTCTGCCGCGGCCATAATATCCGTTATGTTTTGAAGTGAGGGCAACACTCACGCGGATACCAGTATAATAATACACGTCTTTATATTTCGAACTGCCCCGTTTCGTTCCCGAAACCGGATACGTTGTATTTCCCCCTTTCAGTTCTCCGGCCCGGTACGCCAATTCGACTGCCTGGCCTCCTTTCGCGTTCTGGAGAATGGTCTTATCCACATAAAAGGTACTCACGTCGTCCAGGTAATCGGTAAATAATTTTCGAAAACCGACTTCGTAAGCCAGCACCACATTCTCACTGACCCGGAACTTGATGCCGCCCCCGTAGGGAATGGCAAACTGGGTCAGGTTATACGGTTTCTGCCCCGGATATTGTGGCAAGCCCTCTCCTTCTGTACTCAGGGGTTTGAGATACACTTTATGTCCGAGGGTATCAAATGCATACGGATCAAAATGGAAAATAGCAACACCGGCAAAAACAAAGGGCGAAAAATTCTTTTGGGTGATATCCATGAAAGTATATTCCCCCAGCAGGTTCCATTCGATAATATTGGTCTGGAAGCTGAGGTTCCGGAATACGAGGTCCGGATTGTTGTACCGGTCCGTAGCGCCCACTTTCATAATACTGATATTACTGGTGGCCGAAAAATTCCGGGTAATATCATATTGTGCACCGGCTCCGAAAGCTAAAAAAGACTGGTCAAAGGTGTAAGGCTTCCCCTGCAGGTCACCGGAATAATTGGAAAGACCGCCGGTAACATTCACATGCCATCGCTGGGCCTGCACCAGGCCGGGGATGAATAAAAAGGACAGAAATAAATATTTCATGTACAAAAAGTTTCGTTGACCTAATGGAATCGTTCAACGAATATGGATTTTCGAAGGCGGAAATTCGGAGGAAATTGGAAGAATTACCGCCATAACGCAAGTATTGCGCCAGTTATTGAATGGGATGCGTTAAAAATAGTTTGAATTATTTCAAAATGCAAGCTCAAATGCGGGGATTCCATTCTAAATTGCGTTTTTTAACTTTCCGGAAAAAAAGTTTTCCTCCTGATGCGTACCTGCTTGCCCCTGTTGATTTTGTGTGTGATCAGTCTGCCTGTTTTTTCCCAGAAAAAGAATGAATCTTATAAAATTCACATTCACCATGCCAGTGGTCCCATCCAGATAGATGGTGTGCTGGATGAACCTTCCTGGAAACAGGCTGAAGTGGCCCGGGATTTTGCCATGATGCTTCCGATGGATACCTCGCTGGCCAATGTAAAAACGGAAGTACGGATGACCTACGACGACCGGTTTTTTTATTTGTCTGCTGTTTGTCACGATGGAGTTCCCGGTCCTTATATGGTGGAGTCTATGCGGAGGGATTTCAATTTCTCAAAAAACGACAATTTCATTTTCTTCCTGGATACCTATGGCGACCAGACCAACGGGTTCACGTTTGGCACCAATGCCGCGGGCGCCGAATGGGACGGAACCATGTATGAAGGAGGCAAAGTGGATCTGAGCTGGGACAATATCTGGTTTTCGAAAGTGAAAACCTATCACGACAAATGGGTTATGGAAATTGCGATTCCCTTCAGGTCCCTCCGTTACAAAAAGGGCATACATTCCTGGGGTATCAATTTAAGCCGGAACGACCTGAAGACAACGGAGAAGTCAGCCTGGGCGCCGGTTCCGAGGCAGTTTCCTTCTGCAGCTTTGGCCTATACAGGCGTTTTGCTCTGGGACACAGTTCCGCCCGCACCCGGTCCCAACGTTTCATTGATTCCTTATGTGCTTACCCGCAGTATCAAGTCTTACGATCCTGCCCAGCCAACCCAGTATAAAACCACGATTGGCGGGGATGCCAAAGTATCCATTACTTCATCGCTGAACCTGGACCTGACGGTGAATCCTGATTTTTCGCAAATTGAGGTGGACAAACAGGTGATTGACCTCAGCCGGTATGAATTGTTTTATCCGGAAAAAAGGCAGTTTTTCCTGGAGAACGGGGATCAGTTCAACAATTTTGGTTATTCGGATATTCGTCCCTTTTTCTCCAGGCGAATCGGGCTGGGCGTACCCATCGAGTTCGGAGGCCGGCTGAGTGGCAAGCTGGATAAGAACTGGCGGATGGGCGCCATGGATATGCAAACCGGATCCGTGGATTCATCCGGGCTGCCCCAGCAGAATTTTGCAGTGCTTGCCCTGCAGAGAAAAGTTTTCTCCCGGTCCAACATCGGGTTTTTATTTGTGAATAAACAATCCATCGATTATGTTCCGGGTAAGGATACCACGCATCCGCAGTATTCACTATATAACCGCACTTTTGGTATGGAGTACAACCTGGCTTCTCCCAATAATTTCTGGACGGGAAAACAGATGGTTATGAAATCGTTTACGCCGGATGTGTCGGGGCATGACTGGGTGCTGGCCGGTAACCTGCAATATGCCAGCAAGAACTGGCTGATCAATGGTGCCTATCAGTATGTTGGCAGAAATTATAAGGCGGAGGTTGGTTATGTACCGCGCCTAGGTTATATCCGGTTTGACCCGCAGGTTGCCTATTATTTTTTACCCGCGCACGGATCCCTGCTGAGCCATGGCCCCCAGTGGTTTTCCAATTTTTATTACGATGAAAAATTCCGGCAGACGGATAATGAAAATATCGTGGACTGGCTGTTTACCTTCCGCAACAAAGCAACCTTAACCCTGGTGGGTATGCAGGATTACGTGAAATTACAAGCCCCCTTTGATCCAACGAATACAGGAATTGCCTATCTCGATTCCGGATCCGTACATCAATGGTATACGGGCGGGGTGGATTTTTATTCAAAACCGCAGAGCGTGTTTACCTATGATTTTTCCATCCGTTACGGGGGATATTATGATCAGGGAACTAAATTGAGCGTCCTCTGGGATGCCGGTTTCCGGTTTCAGCCTTTTGTAAGTATT
>DHWT01000109.1:14092-17390 GCA_002413325.1 Chitinophagaceae bacterium UBA5175
CCGCGCATTGACGTCACTTTTACCAAATCACTGTATTTAACAACTTATGTTCAGTACAATGAGCAGGTGAAAAATATGAATATCAATGCCCGTCTGCAATGGCGCTATAAACCGGCTTCCGATTTCTTCCTGGTGTACACGGATAACTATTATACCAGTCCGCTGGCCGTCAACAACCGGGCCATCGTATTGAAATTTAATTACTGGTGGAACAAATAAGAAATCCGGCGGGATCATTTCTAATCAGAAACCCTTCTTTAGAATACTTCGCCCAGATTTACGGAGAACCCCTGTGAACCCTGCGTTCCCCAGCCATAATCAATGGCGATATTTGTTCTGGAGAATTTATTCAGCATGATACGGATGCCCAAACCGGCGCCGGGAGCAATCACTTCATACCTTCCGGTCGATATATCAGAGAACGTCTCCGCATTCAAAAATACAACGCCTCCGAACAGCCTGTTGCGTGAAATGCCAAACCGGTATTCGGCTTCCTGGTAAATCATATTCAGGCTCCTGAACCTGCCCTGGATATAACCTCTTCCTGTATTGATGTATTCATCCCAGCCGGTGCTCGGCAGCAGCAGATAGGGTGGAGTCCCGCCCAGTGTAAACCAGTTGTAACTCCAGAAGGCGAGTATATTTTGCGATTCGGAAGAAAATTTCAGATAGGTTCTGAATTCAAGAAGCAGGGATTGCCAGCTGGCATCGCTGCCCATAAACATGAATTTGGGCTGGAACAGGATATTTGCATAAACACCTTTTTCGGGGTTGATGGGATTCCGCCTTGAATCATACTTTAAGTCAAGTGACAGGCCGGAAGCTTTTTCCGTCGTATTTAATCCATATTTATCATATTCGTTTTCCTGTCCGGGTGGCGGATCCTCCTGCTGAATATTCCAGAAATAATCAAAATCATACCCGATGCCTGCATAAAAATTACGGGCAATTTTTTTTAAAACAGACTGGTGCAGTTTGATATAGGAATAGTCCAGGTTATAGGCGCTGTCCAGCGTGGTATGACCGCCGAGGCCATAAGTGACAGACGGATATTTTAAAAATCGCCAGTCAGTAAGAATATTATAAGCATTATCCCGGGTCCATATGCTGGAGGCAATAGGGAAAATAACCTGTTCCTTAGCGGAATATGCCAGGCTGGATACTATGGTTGAAATATTTGTTGATTCATGGTCATCCGGGCTGGTGAAAAAAGCAGCATTTACACCGATCATCGCCGCAAAACCGGTTTGCAGGGTATAACCGACCGCCGGGAAAATGCTGACATGAAGCTTGTCATTATTAGTCGCTGACATGTCCAGCCGTTGTACGTAATTTTTATTCAGGATTCTTTCCGCAAGATCAATCAGGTCAATTTGTTTTATGCCCGGATTCAGAACGGTATCGGGAGTATGTTGTGCCTGCAACAGGGTGGATGGAAAAATAATAATAAATAATAAAAAATATTTAGGCATTCTTACCTGTTGGAATCATAAATGATATTAACGTGTTACAGTAGAAATACCCCCGGGTTGCACGGTCAAAAATGATGTTTGACACTTTGCCGGTATTTTTAATAATTTTCTCCTGTTCCCGGCAATTTAGATATTATTCAGATGGCAGACTATTTCGTTTTTGCTGAATCTGCAGTGGTCTTCTTTTTACTGAACAGGCTGTTAAAGGTGTTTTTCAGGGTCTGTTCGGCATTTTTCTGTGTTGTCTCCAGCAGTTTTTCTGAACCGCCCGTGCTGTCCTTCTGACCTGAAACCGCTTTACTCAGGTCTTTTCCGAGATCCTGTATCGCCTGGTTTTTAATGGCGATGGCAGAGTCCTTCGCTTCATTTTCTTTTGCTGAAACGACTGTTTTCACACTGTCCGTGGCCTGTTTGGCGAATACGGCTGCCTGTTGTTTCACTTCAGCTGTCAGATCATTCCCGCTTGTATTCAATCCGGTTTTGATCTGGGGATTGGTGATTGTACCCACCACATTCACCTTGAGATTGATGTAGTCACTTACCTTAACCGGGATGCCTTTGCTGTTTGCCTGTTGCGCCAGGTTGTTCACCAGGTTATTTGCATCCGCGCCCATCAGGGCTCTTGGTACTTTCATGGCAATCACGTAATCAATCGACTGGTCAAAACCATGCATACCGCCGATTTCCATATCAATGTCCTGGTACTTTATATGAAAGGGCTGAACCAGCACTTTCCCGTTGGCAAATTCGAAACTGAACCGGACATCTTTCAACGACATTCCATTCAGCTGGTCCAGGTGCAGCGTCTGTGCCAGCTTCTCCACGGGTGCAAATTTTTTAAATACCCCGTCGGTCAGCATCAGATTTCCTTTTCCCGAAAGTGTTTTCAGGTCCGGCATCATGTCCGCTCCGAGTTTACCATTCAGGGATAATTGGGATTTCATTTTACCATCTACGTACTGCCCCATGGGCATCAGTTTCTGAACGGTGTTGAAGGCATAAAACGTTTTTTGAATGTCGAGCCCCTGCACATCGTAATTAAATGAGATGTCCGGATTTTTCTTATCCTTTTTGGTCGAATAAAATCCGCTGGCCATCATCTTCCCGTCCAGCGCATCCATCTGTACATCTTTCAGACCAAACACTTCGTCGTTTATCGCAAGGGTCCCGCTCAGGTTGCTGTAATCCACTTTATCGTAATGCATTTTATCCACCTTAGCCCGGATCAGGAAACTTAAATTTCCGGGCACAGCGAAAGGCTGGACGGGACTTTTGATTTTGGATGAATCCGTGGTGGCCGGAACGGTCGACATCAGCCGGTTCAGGTCAATCTGGTCTGCATAGAGGTCCAGGTTTCCCGACAGGGGTTCATTTTTCAATGCATATCCCATAACGTTATCGAGGGATCCCTTTGCCGTAAAATGACTCTTCAGGTATGTTGCATGGGCCTCACGGAGTGTGATATTTTTGGGGTTGAAACTGAATTCGGCATTGGAAACCTGTATCCCGTCCGGATAATCCCTGCTGGCATATTGTATATTTTGCAGGCTGAGCGTTCCTGCGCTGTTTATTTTTTCATATTCCTTATTATCCAATGCCTTCTTATTTCCTGAGAAAGTAATATCCCCGGTGATCATTCCGGAAACCACGTTGCCGGGTGGGAAAGAAGTAAACTGTTTTGCATTGGCCAGGTTGAAACTGCCTTTCAGCTTTCCGTCAAAGACCGGGTTGGAGACCGGCGTCTTTAAATTAAAACTGAAATCCACGGGGTCGCTCCCGATTTCTATATGGGCTGCCGGAACCTGTATCGCTGTATGATCTGCCAG
>DHWT01000142.1 GCA_002413325.1 Chitinophagaceae bacterium UBA5175
AACATCGAATGTGCCCGGAAGCGGTAGGTATTGCACACCAGGAAAAACGGTCTGCCGGTAACACGTATCATTTCAACAGCTTCCCTGGCGGCATGTTCAACCGCCAGTACATCCATTCCGTCCACCGACCTGGATTCAATTCCATAGGCAATCCCTTTTTTTTCCAATTGCTGCACCGCGTGCGAGTAGCGGAGGGCAGTTCCCATGGCATATAAATTATTTTCACATACCATCAGGAGCGGTACACCCCACAGGGCAGCCAGGTTCATGGATTCGTGAAATTCTCCTTCAGCAGCCGCTCCTTCTCCGAAAAAACAACAGGTGATATGATTTGTTTTTAGTTTTTTTGATGCCAGCGCCATACCGACTGCCATGGGCAGATGACCCGCAACAATCGCGTTACCGCCAAAGAATTTTTTCCCCTTATCAAACAAATGCATGGATCCGCCCCGGCCGAGGCTACAGCCTTCCGCCTTTCCATACATTTCAGCCATAATAATACCCGGGTCAATTCCGCGGGCCAGTGCATGCCCGTGCTCACGATAGGTACAGAGCACATTATCTTCAGGCTGGAGCGCATGGATGACGCCTACGGCAACTGCTTCTTCACCAATATATAAATGAAGGAATCCGCGGATTTTCATTTTACCGTACATTTCGGCTGATTTTTCTTCAAACCTCCGGATCAGCATCATCTGGTAAAGAAGCTGTAAACCCAGTGTACGATCAACAGGTGGTATGGATGATTTGACAGGGATGTTTTCCATATTTATCCTGATTTTTCAAGTGTTGAAATATCTCCTTCCGGCAATCCGAGTTCCCGGGCTCTCAATAGCCGCCTCAGTATTTTTCCGCTTTTTGTTTTAGGCAATTCATTTATGAAATCAATTTCTTTGGGCGCTACAGCAGGTCCCAGTTTTTTTCTTGAAAAACCGATCATTTCCTGTTTCATATTTTCATCACCCCTGATGCCCCTCTTCAAAACGATAAAAGCCTTTACCAGCTCACCGATCAGGGGATCCGGTTTCCCGATCACAGCCGCTTCCGCAACCGCCACATGCTCCATCAGTGCAGTTTCCACTTCAAAAGGACCTACCATATGTCCGGAAGTTTTGATAATATCATCGGCCCGTCCCACAAACCAGTAATATCCATCGGCATCTGTTTTTGCCAGGTCCCCGGTGATATACCATCCGTTTTGAAAGCATTGGGCATATCGTTCTTCATCATGCAGGTAATTGCGGAACATCGAAGGCCAGCCACTTTTTAATACCAGCTGGCCCTGTTTACCGGGTTCCGAAATAATCTGTACCCCGTCTTTTGTTATTTCTGCAACAGCTGCTTCAATTCCGGGCAAGGGTTTTCCCATGGAACCTGGTTTAACCTTCATGGACCGGTAATTGGCGATCATAATGCCGCCGGTTTCCGTTTGCCACCAGTTATCGAGAATTGGCATTCCGAAAGCCTTTTCGCCCCAAAGCACGGCATCCCCATGTAAGGGTTCACCCACACTGCAGATCAGTCTGAGTGGCTGTAGCGTAAACTGTTTCATTGGCAGGATATCCATGCGCATGAGCCGCCGGATGGCCGTCGGCGAGGTATACCACACGTTTACCTGATGCTCTTCCAGGAGGGAATACCAGCGCATGGCATCAAATTCTTCCTCATCAATCAGATTAGTAACGCCACAGACCAATGGTGCCAGGATGCCATACGAAGTGCCTGTTACCCAACCTGGATCCGCTGTACACCAGAAAACATCTCCTTTATGAAAATCGAGCACATATTTACCGGTAACATAGTGCATGAGTACGGCTTTATGAACATGTAAAGCACCCTTGGGCATACCGGTCGTACCGCTGGTGAAATGAAGCAAAGCCGGATCTTCCGGATCGGTCGGGGGAATCAGAAAATCCTTACCGGCTTCTTCCATTAACCTTGGAAGTGACAACACCCGGGCATCCAATGGCAATGATCCGTCTGTTAAAAGAATGTACCGGAGCGCGGGCAGTCGCTCCATCAGCGGTTTTATTTTCTTTTCGAATAGGGCAGAAGTTGTTATCAGCACTTTGGCATCGCCTCGTGAGAGGCGTTGAAATACAGGTTCCGGGCCAAATACGGAGAATAATGGACAAAATACGGCTGTTGTTTTGAGCGTGCCCAGCGCTGCGATATATAATTCCGGTATGCGGCCGGTAAGAGAAAAAACCCGGTCTCCTTTCATAATTCCCAATGTGGTCAGTATGTTGGCAAAACGTGCTGAAAGCTGTTGTAAACCGGAAAATGTATAATCCTGGTAACTCCTGTCTTTGCGGATCCAGCGCAGGGCAATCCTTTGCGCATCGTCACCCTTCGCCCAGCGGTCAACGGCTTCGTAGGCTATATTCAACCCCTTGTTTGCCGGTAAACCTTCCAGATTTACCGCTTCATTTTGCCAATTGAATGAATGATAAAGAGAATCATAATCCGTCAGGTTGGGACTCATGATCCGGTAGCCGGCCTTTATGGTTTGAGACATAAAACCAATATTGAAACCGAATGTAACTCCATTACCAGGAGCATTTGATGACCCCGATCATCGACCCGCCTGATTTTGGGCGGCATGTATAAGGCCGGAAAATATCTCTTGTTCAACCGCGACTGTTGACTTTTTCAGAAGAATATGTCGTTACATTTTTACCTTCTTCCCCCCGGAGCAGGTGCAGGCCTTGTCATGGATGGCCGCGGCATGGACGGGCGTGGACTTGGAGCTGGTGGTCTCGACTGATTAAAATTGTTTGTTCGCATATTACCCCGGTCACGCAATGCCTGTTGCTGGTTCAGCCGGTTGATTTCCGCCTGCCGTGTCTGATTCAGGTTCTGCCAGCCATCGCCGGTTTTTTCCTGCCAGTTGTTTCCGTCTTTCCGGTATACATTTCCCTGCCGGTCTGTAGTAACATGGTTATCAGGTGCAGAAGGTAACCGGGTAGCCGGTTGCGTGGCTGGTGCCCCGTTTGCAGGGATTCTGGCAGCAGGCCGGACAGATGGAACGACAGCCGGCATTGCCCGGATCCGGTCGGTGGTGCTTACCGCATTATTATTTCTGTAAATATTATTGTTGATCGCCATTTTTTCATTTCCACCACGGTAATAGGGCATAGGTACCGGAGACTTGTATCCGGGCCGGGGATAATATGGCGGGCGGTAATAGGGGGGATAACCCGGGCGGTGGTAATAAGGCGGCCTGTATATCGGCGGGCCCCAATACCCCCCGTGATACCAACCTCCGTAGTAACTATAATTGAACCAGCCGGCACTGTAATAATATCCAATACTCCATCCATACCACGGATTATACTGCATACCGAAACCATAGGTTACCGGCCTGGGATAATAATAGGGTCCATACCAGGGATAATAATAATAGCCGGTCCCGTATATGACCGTGCCTCCGTAAACATAACAACCAAAATAACCAGGCGTATAACCTACATATACAAACTGGGGTGTCACATCATAGATGTAAACATATTTTGCATTATATACCGGTACGGTTGCCGGGATCTTATCAACTTCTGAAGGCCGGGTCACGGCTACCCTCCACGGACCTTCCGGGCTGAAGGCTTCAAACCAGATCCCGTTTTCAACACAGTAATAGGTGTTATCTGATAATAATACAGTGGAGCCGGTATTAACAGCATACTGGAGTCCGGTGCCTTCAATGGATGCAAATTTTGGTTCACCATCATAGCGGACATGGGCTGTAGCTGTTAACCGGTCCACTTTGGCCGTCTGCGGTATTTGTGCATCCATTACGGCATCCTGTGCC
The DNA here is from genome assembly GCA_002413325.1 of Chitinophagaceae bacterium UBA5175. Lineage (GTDB taxonomy): Bacteria > Bacteroidota > Bacteroidia > Chitinophagales > Chitinophagaceae > Puia. Next base: position 3,809 of record DHWT01000142.1, read on the forward strand.
TGATCCGTCCCGGCTACGCTGGACAATACGGCATCCTTTGCAGAATTCACGGGAATTTTTGCAAAACCATCTGGCAGTTTATCGGATGCCGTGTAAGTCCATGGACCCTGAAGGCTTGCAGACTGATACCATCTGCCTGACAACAAAACATAGTAACGCTGGTCGGTGATATTCATGAACAGGTCGTTGTTCGTGTTTGTCATGTATAACAACGTAGTACCCTGAATGGGTGCAAAATCTGCTTCTCCGTTGGATTGGATCAGTTCAGCCGGTTCGGTACTGACAATGATCTCAGGGATCATTTTTGCAGCACTGTCCAATGCCGTTTTATCCAATTCCTTCATTTCGTTATCCTTAATCGCCTTATCCAGTTTTTCCAGCTGTCCCGGGATGGATTTCTCATATTTCCAGGGTCCCCTGATATCGTTGGATGTATACCATTTACCACTGCCGTATAAATAATAAAGTTCTTTGATTTTAGCGATCGTAAAAGCTGTATTCATCACCATATCCACCCCCATTTCCCCGTTTTCTTTTACTTTGGGTTCACCATCAATGAGGACCAGTGTGGAAGGTTTATTTACATAAATGATCTTTGGCGGAATAGTTGAAAGGCCATCGGCAGAAGTCATAGGATTGCTGTCACTCCCTTCTATGGCTGCTTCCAGCTGGTCCAGGGAAATCACCATATCCCATTTTGGAACTTCCCTTTCCAGCAGGGCTTTCAGATTGGCAACACGGGCTGTATTGGTATCACCTGAAAACCTGATGTCGTTCACCTTGATTTGTTTCAGGACCGCCGTACGTTTCGTCCGGTCTGTCTGCAGCCTGGCATCTGCCCAAAGCGCACCAAATACGGGATCATCCGAACCTTTTTCCAAAATGGCAAAAGCCCCGCGGGCTTTTACAACATCCCCATTGAAACTTTCCACCTGTGGCTGATAAATTTTAATCGTTGTGCCATTGGACCTGATCAGTTTTGGCCACAACTGCTGGGCCTGGGTGAAAGCTGAAGTGAGGAAGGAAATAAGAATGAAAAAATACCTGGTATACCTGCCCATGAGTTTACAGTTATCCAAATTTACCCCATTCGGGAAATCCATACGCCATTTAACCGCTAAACGATGCGCTCCGGTTTATCCATCCAAATGACATCCCATTTATTCCGTTTGGTTAATGCAAAAGAAAACACGATTCAAAAGGATATCTGTAATGGTTTTACGGTTAAACAGCCTTCCTGCCCGGTATTATTGATATCGTCAGTCTAACTTTATATTATAGTAAAAGGAGTCAGCCATTTCGAAAAGCAGCCGGTCGCACATTATTTTTTAAAAAAATACAAATATGAAAAAATCAATCATTTTGCATGTAACTTTTTTATCCCTTCTGATTTTATTTACTTCCTGCGGACCTACATTAACAGTCACCACGGATTATGACCGCTCCGCGAATTTCAGTCAGTTTAAAACTTTCAAAATAGTAAAACTTGAACAGCAGCTTCAGGCGCTCAGCCAGTTGAACCAGACCCGCATCATCAATGCGGTACAGGCACAGATGATCGCAAAGGGATTTACAGAATCTCAAAATCCAGACATGCTGGTAAACATTGTTACCATTTTAAAGAACAAACAGGAGATTGTAGCCAATACCTATGGTTATGGCGGGGGTTACAGACCCTATGCCTGGGGTGGCGGGAATATGTCTACCACAGTAAATGTGCAGGAATATAAAGATGGTTCTTTAATCATTGAAATAGTCAATGCATCCACAAATAAATTAGTTTGGGAGGGTGTGGGCAACAAAGAAATTGATGCCCCTTCAAAAAATCCTGATAAAGACATCCCGGAAGCCGTTAAAAAGATTATGGCAGCATTTCCTCCAGGAACATCTAAATAAAATCACGGTTATTGATCAGGCACCTGGAGAAAAAGGGAGACTGCTCCCTTTTTTGTTTTATTCAATCCGACAGGTTTTCGTTGAATATTCAAACAGGACGTTTGGAAACGTAAAGCTTATAGTTTGAAACCTACTATAAAGAGCAGCGCGATGGTTGCATCTTCATTAAGGGAAGAATAGAAAAATTTTGTTTCCACCGCATAGGAGATCCTGGGTTTTGTAATAAAACGGTAGCCCATGGTGACGGCAAAATCAGACAAAGAGGCCGAGCGGGCATTAAAATTACCGTCATAACCGGTGGTTTCGACTTTATTATACAAAAGGGATTGTCCCAAGGAAAAATCAGAATACAGATGTTTCGAATATTTCATGGAAAGAACCAACTGCAGGGGTACCGCCGTATTGGTAATATGTGCTTCCAGGGACTGCCGGCTTCCATTGGCCGTATATAACCGGTAATAACCTGTTTCAAACCCAAGGCTTAAGAAAGAGTGCTGGGGCTCCCACATGACGCGTGCCGAGAATGAATAATTAAAAGAATTAACGGCATTTTTAAATGTAACAACATTGTTGAAAAAATAGCTGGGACCGATTCCGGCATATACCGCGAATTTTCGGTATTTGGGAGGAACCACCTGATCCGTTTGGGCCATGGTCTGGCAGGTAATCAAAATGGCGGAAGCTGCTATAATCAGTTTTTGAACTCGCATGATTTTTTATTATGGACGGAAGAGATGGTATTCATATATTATTTCAAGGTATAGTAATCATAAACCACGTAGGCCGGATAATCTGAAATGAAGCCATCAAACTGCCCGTTTACAATATAATCTCTGATAAGTTCTTTGGCGTTCAGCGTCCAGCTGATCACTTTGATTCCCTGTGCGTGCGCCTGTTCCACGTCGCTCAGTAACAGTCCCCTGGAATATCGCGGTCCCCAGCGGGTGCTTCCATTATCTATCACATTTTGCAATTCCAGTTCGCACATGGTAGGCAGGCCGGATTCCCGGTAGGCAGGATAAGACTGGAATTGTCCAATCACTTTTTCTGATGGAAGATCAGCAAAAATCACCACGTCCCGTCCGGAAGCCGCTGCATGTGCATATGCCTTCTGTACTACAGGGAGCAGGGACTCGAAAATACTGTCATCACCTTTTACATCCATCCACATATATTTCATGGTTGTGGAATCAATAAATGCAGTCAATACCTGATCCAGCGAAGGTATCTTTTGCCCATCCACCAGCTGGATATAATCTTCCAGGAATTTAAAATTGTACTGGTAAAAGTCGCCGGATAAAGGGCTTTTTTGGGTCAGCCGTACATCAATATTGGGATCATGAATACAAATCGGGATTTTGTCTTTCGTGAGATGAATATCAAATTCAATCCCGTTTACCCCGTAGTCTTCATCATTCAGAACACCTAAGAGTGAATTTTCTGCAAAAGGCGGGTTGGAGGTGGTCTGTACACCGTGGTGGGAATACAGTTCAAATTCATGAGTTAAAACATAGTTGGAAAATTGCTTTTCAAATTTCAGGCCGAGCGGTGTGGAGTTCCCGTTTCCATCCACAATATTTCCATCCAGGGCCAGTGTGCTGATATCCCCGGTTTTCAAAAAGGCTGCTGCCTCATCCTTCGGAATGCTGAAATTTATCAAACCCTGCGTTTCGCTTTCAGAATATCTCCAAAAGCCGGAGAAATTAAGGGAACTGTCTGCCGGATTCAATCCATATTTCAGAATGATAAAAATGCCGGACTCGTTGCTGAAAAACGAAACCCTGTATTTGGAAGCTTTACATACAAACCGGGTTCCCAGGGCATTACTGCCGGAATTCAGGGCATAAATACCATCCATTTTCTTCATCGATGTGTCTGAGATGAAAATGGCGTCTCCCAGGCTGGTCGAAGGCGGCAGGAGAATCTGGTTTTTCGAGCAGGAGATAAAGAACAAAAAAAAGGTTATATATATATACGCATGTCGGACGGTCATAAATCTTTTGTTTCAATTATAAGTTAATGCCTATCTGGAATTCAGGAAACCAGTATCTTTTCTGATTTACAGGGAAAGCCGGCCAGGCAATGATATGGTACCGGAGATAATACCATTTCATTGCAAACACCAATGCCCGGTTATTAAACAATCTTTGTTCAAAGCTCGCTGTGAAACTATATCCATTGATAAAGGAAGTTGTATAGGGTATTGAGCGTTTACCTTCGATAAAATACAGGGCATTTGTCCAGTATAATTCACCCTTTATGGCAAGCGCCGTTTTATTAAAAGCATGCCCCAGGGTGATTGACGGCTGTTGCTCCCAGCCGGTTAAGGATGTTGCAAAGCCAAATGAGTTCAGGATACCATAATTAAAAGCTACCTGCCACCCGAATCCGATATAATTATCGTCTGCTTTATAGTTCCAGAAAGGTCCCAGTTTGACCTGGTTGGAAATAATCATGCTTGCCAGACCTGCCTGTATATTAAATCCCTTCGGCAAAGTATACTTACCCTGGTAGGAGAACATGGGAGCCGTTATATTATCCAGTGTCCAGTCCTGGGGCGTAATAACATATAATACTGAAATGGAAGATGAATAATGTCCGCCTGGTAAAGGCTGGGGCAGGAAGAAGCTGGCGTCATGAATGTTAAATGTATCCGTCTGCTTTTTTTGTCCAAAACCAAACAGGCTGAAAATAAGCAGGATCAGAACCAGGACAGGTCTGATGATCCTATGGTTGCTGTATATATTCACTCAATACTTTTTAAAAAAATTAAAAACGGCGCGGTGTCAAATCAGGCAGGACCTCCCGGATTCCTCAAAATCATATACCGGAAAATGAGATCCAGCTTAATAAAATCAACCGCCAATTAACCCCTGCTTATTATTATTGAAAGGTAAGCGAATATCTTTCTCACCGGCTTTTGTCAACCCATTTAACCGATAAATAAAGGGAGGGGCCGCTTAATATTTAAATCCATGTTATATTGAAAAATATTAAGCCCGGGCGGTGTTTTTCGTAAAGAATGAAGTTGCCTGTTGCTGTATGAACCTGGCAAGATCCTGAAGCAGTTCAGGCGGTTTTCCTGATTTACAGTTAAATGACAGGTTGAAAGGCATACGCGTTCACAATAAAGTACCTTAGCAAC
>DHWT01000221.1:0-1943 GCA_002413325.1 Chitinophagaceae bacterium UBA5175
CCGATTTCATCCAGAAAAAGGGTTCCCTTGTCTGCTTCCTCAAATTTTCCGATTCTCCTGGTTACGGCACCGGTAAAAGATCCTTTCTCGTGACCGAAGAGTTCACTCTCCAGCAGTTCCCTGGGAATGGCCGCCACATTCACCGCCACGAAGGGCAGGTTATGCCGGTCAGAATTATAATGAATGGCCTTGGCCACCAGTTCCTTTCCGGATCCCGTTTCACCGGTAATGGATACGGTAATATTTGTTTTCGAAGCTTTTTCAATCAGTGCAAAAACCTTTTCCATCGGTTCACTGTTACCTATCATGATCTCGGAGAAATCATATTTGCGGCCCACCTGTTTTTTCAGGCTTTCCACTTCCTGTTTCAGGCTGCTGATCTCCCGCAAATGCAGGATGCTGTTCCAGAGCCGGTCCTTGGTATCATCATCCTTTACGATATAATCAAAGGCGCCGTTCTTTAACAGGTTAATGGCGGTGGCCACATCTTCCTGTCCGGAGATGATGATGACCCGGATGTCGGGATTGAATTCACGGATCTTCCTCAGGACTTCCGTACCGTCACTATCCGGCAGGGAATAATCGAGGGTGACTACATCGGGAACTTCATGGAGGTGCGAGAAGAAATCACCAGGTGATTCAAATCGTTTAACTTCATATTCCGGATTCAGGGCTAGATAATGCTCCAGCATGGAGCCGTACCACATATCGTCTTCAACAATGAAAACTTTGAACGACTGGTTGTTCTTCATATTTCGGATTATATCGGATTATACCGGTGTATAACGCGAAATCAGGAGGAATAATATTCCGGAATCAAGAAAAATTCCAAGTTTTGAAATACACTTTTGACTGATTATGAACCAAAAAGAACAATTTCAGGCCCTGTACGGGAACCTCAATACAGAGCAGAAACGGGCCGTGGACACGATTGAAGGGCCCGTGCTCGTGATTGCCGGTCCCGGAACGGGAAAGACCCAGATCCTGGGAGCCCGGATCGGAAAAATACTTTTGGAAACAGATACCGCCCCGGAAAATATCCTTTGCCTCACTTATACCGATGCGGGTGCCATCGCCATGCGCCGGCGTCTGCTATCTTTTATCGGCCCTGACGCCTATAAAGTGAATATCCATACGTTCCATGCTTTCTGTAACGAAATCATCCAGGATAACCTTTTTCTCTTTGAAAAAAACAGCCTGGACCCCATTTCAGAACTCGAACAGATACAGTTATTAAGGCAGCTGACAGACAGCTTCCCCCAGAAACATCCGCTGAAACGCTACCGCAGCGACGCCTATTTCGAAGTGAAAAATCTCCGGTCCCTGTTCAGCACGATGAAACGGGAAGGTTATACACCGGCATTTATCGAAACCAAAATAGATGAATACCTGGAAAAAATCCGGACCAGTGATGAGTACACCTATAAGAAAAACGGACCCGGTTATAAGAAGGGCGAGCCGATGCAGGCCAAACTCGAGGAACAGGCCGAACGCATGGCCAAACTGCGTGCAGCCGTAAACGAATTTGACCGTTACCAGCAGCTGATGCGCGATAAAGGACGCTACGATTATGATGATATGATCAACTGGGTGATCCGGGCTTTTAGGGAGAATGAAAACCTGCTGCGCCGCTACCAGGAAAAATATCAATACATCCTGGTGGATGAATACCAGGATACCAGCGGAACCCAGAATCAGGTGGTGGAACTGCTCATCAATTTCTGGGATAACCCGAATGTGTTTGTCGTAGGCGACGACGATCAGTCCATCTACCGGTTCCAGGGAGCAGGTGAAGATAATATGCTGGACTTCGCCAACAGTTATATAAAGGACCTGCAAATTGTGGTGCTCACCAGCAATTACCGGTCCACCCAGCCGATCCTCGATATATCAAAACAACTGATCAGCCGGAACACCGGCAGGCTGATATATAAAATGAAAGG
>DHWT01000221.1:2291-6366 GCA_002413325.1 Chitinophagaceae bacterium UBA5175
GGGCTGAAATGATCAGCATCGTTACACAAATCGGGCAGCTGATTACAAGCGGTATCCATCCCGGCAGGATTGCCGTCATTTATAAGGAAAATAAATACGGACAGGAACTGCTCGCCTATTTCAAACTAAAACGTCTGCCGGTCTACAATAAACGAAATGTCAACTTGCTCGAAGATCCACTGATCAGACAGCTGCTCCTGATCCTTCGTTACCTCGCTGCGGCCCATGAGTATGAAGTGCCGTTTAACGGCGATGAAATGCTCTTTGAAATACTGCATGCGGAGTGGTTCCGTATTCCCGCCATTGAAATTGCAACCCTGGCGGCGGAATCCGCCCAAAAAAGTAAAGAAGGCGGAAAGAATACCTTACGGAAATTACTCAGCGAAAAAGCCGGCAAACCAGCCCCGGATCTTTTTTCACAACCTTCCCCGCTGGAAGCAGCCGGAAACATCCTGGAGTCCCTGGTCAGTGCCGTTTCAAATAAAACCCTGCAGTCCTTATTTGAATGTATCTACACGGAAACCGGGCTCCTGGAATTCGCCATGCAGCATCCCGACAAACGAAAAATACTGGACACGCTTACTGCCTTTTTTGATTTCATCAAAGAGGAAACCCGGCGCCAGCCGGCACTGGACCTCCAGGAACTGGTAACCCACCTCGACCTCATGGAGAAGGAAGACATTTCCCTGCCCATGGTGGAAGTGAACGGGAGCACTGAAGCGGTAAACCTCCTCACGGCACATGGTTCCAAAGGACTGGAATTTACCTATGTCTTTTTTGCCGGTTGTAATTCACATAACTGGGAGAAGAAAAAAAAACCGGGCGGCGGATTTTATTTTCCCGACACCCTGTTCCGGTCCCGGCCCAATGAGGACGAGGAATTACGAAGGCTTTTCTACGTGGCGATCACCCGTGCAGAAACCCATTTATACCTGTCCTACAGCCGGTTTCGCAATAACGGCAAAGAAGCGGAACCTTCCGTGTTCATTGAAGAAATCCGCGCCGGATTTGATTTGCCTGTTGAAAAAATGTCATTAACAGCGCAGGAATCCGGCGACTTTCAATTCCTGCTGTTACGAGGGCAGCAGCCACCGGAGATGGAACGTGTTGAAATGGAATTTATCGAACGCGTACTGGAAAAATTCCAAATGAATGTGACGGCATTAAACAATTACCTGAAATGCCCGCTTGAATTTTATTTTAAGAACCTCATCCGCATCCCTTCACCCAAAAATGAAAATACAGAGTTCGGATCCGCCGTGCATGACGCACTGGAAAAACTTTTCCGCAATATGCAGGAAAATCAAAACCGGTTTCCGGAGCGCTCCTTTTTTATCGGCTCCTTCGAACAGTACATGTTCCGCCACCGCGAAAGTTTTACAAAAGCACAATTTGCCCGGCGGATGGAATACGGGCATATCGTTCTGCCCGCCTACTATGAAAAATACATCCATACCTGGAACCGGATCGTAAGTATTGAAAAAAATATCGGGAATGTGGTCATCGAAGGGGTTCCCCTGAAAGGCAAACTGGATAAACTGGAGTTCGAAGGCAGGCAGGTGAATATTGTGGATTACAAAACAGGTAATCCGGAGAATGCCCTGTTAAAAATAAAAGGGCCGACCGAAAAAGTTCCGAATGGCGGGGACTACTGGCGACAGGCCGTATTCTATAAATTACTGGTAGACCGCAGTCCGAACGGCTGGCAGGTGCTCAGCACGGAATTTGATTTTATTGAACCGGACAGTAAAAAAAATTACAGAAAGGAAAAAATTTATATAACCCCGGAGGATGAATCCATCGTAACCCGCCAGATAACCGAAACATGGACCAAAATCCGGAACCACGATTTTTACACAGGCTGCGGCAAAGACGACTGCCACTGGTGCAATTTTGTTAAGACCAATAAGCTCGACATCCACACTGCCCTGGCAGAAGAAGAAGAACACGCCGGTTTATAAAATCATAAATCTGCATAAATTCCGTTTCCATCCGGTAAGTTTGCAGACCAAGCACATGAAACGACTCCTGATTTTTTTCCTGGTCTGCTGGGCCCTGATGCGTGTTCCCCTGATAACAGGTTGTGCCAATATCGTACCCCCCACGGGTGGTCCCAAAGACACCCTCCCGCCGGTGCTGGTGCAGGCTGTGCCGGCCATGAAAGCCCTGAAAGTGAATAATAAAAAGATCGTATTGAATTTTGATGAATATATTGATCTGAAAGATATCCGAAAAAACCTGATCGTTTCCCCGGTTCCGAAAGTGTCGCCGACGATCACATCACACCTGAAGACCATTACCATCGAGATCCGGGATACCCTTCAACCCAATACCACCTATGCCCTGAATTTCGGAAAGGCGGTGACGGATGTGAATGAAGGGAATATTCTGAAGAATTTCACTTATGTTTTTTCTACCGGGACCTACGTGGATTCGCTGCAATACAGTGGCCGCGTGATCATGGCCAATACCGGGAAGCCCGACAGCAGCCTGATTGCCATGCTGCACGACAAACTCTATGATTCCGCCGTAGCAAAGGAAAAGCCGCGGTATATCGCCCGCCTCGACAGCTCCGGTAATTTTACGTTCACCAATTTAAAGCCAGGTGTCTATGCATTATATGCATTGAACGATGAATCCGGCACGCATGAGTATACCACCAGGGCCCAGACATTTGCTTTTGCCGACAGTCCGGTGGACCTTACAAAATCCACGCTACCCCTCCTGCTTTATGCCTATGAAGATACGAGCGGAACCAAAAGGCCGAAGAAAACCGCGCCTGCGCCAACGCCTAAAAAAGAAGAAAAAGAAAAATTAAAAAGACTGATACTGTCTGGTAATATTCCCAACGGTTTCCTGGACCTGCACAGCAACTTTGAACTGAGTTTTGCTACACCCATAAAATATTATGATTCTGCTAAAATCCGTTTTACCAGCGACAGCTTTCAGAATATTACGCAGTTTCATTACGAGCTCGACAGCCTGAAGAAAAAACTGAAGATCATCTACCCCTGGAAAGAAAATACCCTCTTTCACCTCGTCCTGCAGAAAGATTTTGCTGAAGATACCCTCGGGGATAAATTATTAAAGATCGACACGATCAGTTTCCGGACCAAGAAAGTATCGGATTACGGTAATCTGCGCTTACGCTTCAGGAACCTGGACATGAGCCGGCATCCCGTATTACTCTTTTTACAAAGCGACCAGATCATCCAGTCCTATAAGATCCCCCCTTCGCTCCGCTATAACAACCCGCTTTTTGAACCCGGCGATTATGATCTCCGCATCCTCTACGACACCAATCAGAATGGCGTCTGGGATCCGGGAGACTTTTATAAACACCGGCAGCCGGAGATTGTAGTACCCATCAGGAAAAAGCTGTTTGTGAAGTCGGACTGGGACAATGAAGTGGATATAAGTTTGTAATTTTATACATGCAATTTTCATCGGCTCTGCTGGAAACGGCGGTCAACGAATTCGCCAAACTGCCGGGTATCGGGAAGAAAACCGCCCTCCGGCTGGTACTGCATTTACTGAAGCAGGATCCGGGAGCGGCCCGGGCATTCGGGGAAACCATCCTCAAAATGCGGCAGGAAATCCGTTTTTGCCATCGCTGCCATAACGTAGCCGATGCAGATATCTGTTCCATCTGTGCCAATTCCATGCGCAGAAAAGACATGATCTGTGTAGTGGAAACCATCCGGGACGTGATAGCCATAGAAACCACCCAGCAGTTCAGCGGCACCTATCATGTGCTGGGCGGCATCATCTCACCGCTGGACGGGATCGGCCCCGAACAGCTTTCCATTGATTCCCTGGTAGAGCGGATTCAGAAAGAAGGGGTTACGGAAGTCATTTTTGCCCTCAACCCGAATATCCAGGGAGATACCACCATTTATTATATCCAGAAAAAACTGGCCGCCTTCCCGGTGAAAGTCACTACCATCGCAAGAGGTATTTCCTTTGGCGGAGAACTGGAATATGCCGATGAAATGACTTTAGCCCGCTCCATTTCGAACAGACTCCCTGTTGAAAGTTATGTATCCCATCGTTGACGGTTGGCGGTTGACGGTTG
>DHWT01000158.1:0-3749 GCA_002413325.1 Chitinophagaceae bacterium UBA5175
AGGAAAATAAAGTCAGCAGGCAGATCAAGAATCATTAAAATCTTCCTGATCAAATTCCACAGTGCTTCCTTTTGGTTTTCGTAAGAATTCAAAAGGGAGCACTTTTATATTCCCCTTATGAAAACCTATACCCGGCCAACCCTCTTTTCCATACTGGTTTTGATCTCCCTCATTGGAACAGCATCCGCGCAATTGGCAACAGATTCCGTACAGATCAAACCGGTTTCTCCGGTGAAAGATACTTTGATCCTCATTGGGGATTCTACAATAAACCGGAAAGATCCACCCAATAAATCTCATTTCGAAGCCGGGATGGATTATCAGAATAACGATGTGTACCTGGGAAGGAAAGATTCCACCGTATTGCCTTATTTTATTCCATCGGTGGGTTATTATCATAAATCCGGATTGTATGCGACTGCTTCCCTGAATTATTTGAAGAATGCAACGGAAAGCCGGATTGACCTGGTTACCCTGGAAGCAGGTTATTCATTCAGCGCAGGAAATTATGACGGACAATTCTCGGCCTCTAAATATTTTTACAGTTCACAGAGTACCAGCGTAACTTCAGAACTGATGGGCAGCTTCGCCTATGAGAACAGTTTTGACCTGGGTTTCATCAAACCGACCCTTACCGGCACGCTGAATATGGGCAGCAAGCTGGACTTCACTGCTTATTTCGGACTGGAGCATGAGTTTACACTGCCCGGTGATCAGTTGGATTTCACGCCTACCATCGCGGCGAATGCAAGTACGCAGAACTATTACAATGACTATTATAAAAAGCGACGTTATATGATCAGGAAGGGGCAAAAACTGCAATCAGGAGTTGCGACCATCACCGGGACCGTACTGGAAGCCTCTGCGTTCAAATTATTGGATTATGAAATGTCCCTGCCCGTCAATTACAGGATCGGGAAATGTACCATCCATTTTACACCAACTTATTCGATTCCGGTCAATCCGGCTGTAGTAGCCATACGGGCAGTCATGAACAATGGTACCGTCATAATTAAAACCAGATCAGAAAAGATTGAGAACAGTTTTTACTGGACGGCGGGTGTCAGTTTTTCATTGTAATGGGGAGCCGGTCATTCAGGATCCGTATAAGTATGCCTGTAATATCTGATTCAGCCGTTCTTCCTTTTCTATAAACCGCTTCATCAGCACCACCTGGTTATTGGCACGGACCAGGTTCTGATCTTGATATTGCGTCTGATAATACCTGTCATTATTCAAAAAATCGGTCAGAAACCGCAGCGCCTGCATATAGATCGCAAATTTTCCGGCATAAACAAAATACTGTTTTTCATCTTCGCTAAGCTCAGATTGCATTTCTCCGAGGTACCCTTTTACAACTTCGTAAAAATATTCTTCCCTGATTTCGATCCGGTTGAAATCTTTTTCCTCTTCGCTGGCCGGAGATAAATAGGTCCGGAGCATATCGCCCACATCGCTGATATAATATCCGGGCATGACTGTATCCAGGTCTATCACGCATAAACCCCTGTCATTTCCCTGGTCAAATAAAACATTGTTTATTTTCGCATCGTGATGAATGACCCTTAGCTTAGAAGATCCGTCTTTCTTCATTTTTTCAAAAATTTCAACAACGGCTGACTGGTTTTTCAAAAAGGTGATGATTTCTGCTGATTTTTCAATCCGCTGTCTGGCACCCATTAGCAAGGCCTGCTCAAATTGCTGATGTCTCAGCGTTAAATTATGAAAATCAGGAATCGTGAGGTGCAGCCGGGCGGGATCAAAACCTGCCAGCAGGCTGGTAAATTTCCCAAATTGTTTTGCCGCTTCGTATGCCAGGGTGGGCCTGGATACCGTATTGCAGGTATATGAATTGTTTACAAAGGGAAACAATCTGTAATAATTGTTTTCCGCATCCATCACGTAATTCTGATCGTTCTTTGCCTTGAGTGGCGAAACAAAGAGGTAGTCCGGATAATTTGTTTTGAAATAATCCGACAGAAGCCGGCAATTGTCCATGATATCGCCAGGCCGCGGGAATACCTGTTGATTGATCTTTTGCAAAAGGTATTCTTTGCCGGCAGAAATGATTTTCCAGGTATGATTGATCAGACCGTTTCCATAAGCTTTGACGGAATACTCACTTTCATCCAAACCATATAGGGGTAAAATGGAACCGAACATACCGGCAAAGTTAGTCTGTCAGGTTCGCCGTTTATGCGGGGATGCCATTTTTTATTTACATTCAGGGAGCCATTTGAAATACTATGAATGAACAACTGCCTCTGCCAAACCGATTAGCGTCCCTTGATTTACTAAAGGGAATGACCATGATCCTGCTGGCCCTGGAAAGTACCCTGCTTTTCGAACACCTGCTGCCGGTAGTGCAGGGAACCTGGGCGTCCCATATTCTGAACCAGTTCTTTCACCATCCCTGGCACGGGCTGCATTTCTGGGATCTGGTTCAGCCTACATTCATGTTTGTAGCCGGGGTGGCCATGGCTTTTTCCATGAAAAAACAGCGCCAGACCCATACCTGGGGTCAGGCATTCGTAAAAATACTGAAAAGGTGTGGCTGGTTATTTTTTTGGGGCGTGCTGGACTATGCCGTAAGGAAAAACGGCCTTTCTTTTGAACTCTGGGATGTGCTTACCCAGTTATCATTTACCACCCTGGTCGCTTTCCTGATCATGGGCTGGTCTGTGCAGGCGCAGGTCATGGTAAGCGCCCTCTGCCTGCTGCTGCCGGAATTCCTTTATCGCTTCACAAATATTCCGGGTTTTAACCAGCCTTTTGTTGACCAGCATAATTTTGGAAATTATATGGACCTGCAATTGATGAATAAGATCAATCCGGCCGGATGGGTGGCCATTAATTGCATCTCCACGTCTGCACACACGATCTGGGGTGTGCTGGCGGGCAAACTATTATTAAGTGATAAAACAGCTGATCAAAAAATGAAAGCGCTGCTGCTAAGCAGCGGTATGTTGTTGCTCCTGGGATTCGGTCTGGACCGGCTTCATATAACGCCCATCATTAAACGAACTGCGACCAGTTCTTTCGTACTTGCGTCGGGGGGGTGGGTTGTTTTATTTCTGGCCTTTTGTTACTGGTGGGTTGATATTAAAAAGCACAAGAACTACCTGATGTTGTTCAATTTATTCGCCCTCAATTCAATTTTTATTTATTTATTTAATGAAATTGTGGGAGACCGGTGGTTTACAGGTTATGTGCTTGCTATTACGAACGGATTATTCGGAATTGTGCATATTCCGGAACTTATCGCTGCTATCATGGGATCCTTTGTCGTTTTTGGATTGGAGGCAGGGCTGCTATATTTCCTGTACAGGAAAAAAATATTTTTCAAGGTTTGAGTCAGGGCCTGCCGGCTGCTTATATCCAGTACCTGGACAATAAACCTTCCTTACCATATACGGGGTCCAGTTTTGGAACCGGGACTTTCCTTATGTTCTTATCTGTTCCCGGACGTTCGCCGGATTTTCCCAGGTTGATATCGAAATCCTTTCCGCCCGGATAGGCACCGATACATTTAAAATCTGTAGAAGCCCCGATATTTTTATGGGCCACGCCGGCCGGGATCAGCAGCACATCCCCTTTTTCCAAAAATAATTGAATCCCGCTGTCGCCGCCGAGAGATACATGGCATTCGCCGCAGTAAATCCCGAGTACTTCATGGGTAATACTATGATAATGATTGTAGGTATACATGCCGTTTCTCCAGGAATTGAACCAGCCATTGTTTTCAAAAA
>DHWT01000158.1:4065-7890 GCA_002413325.1 Chitinophagaceae bacterium UBA5175
GCAGTACCGGCAAAGGAGAATTCGGGAAGATCCCGTTATCTGAGATTTTATAATTGGGAATTTTAGTTGGTGCCGGCCCAAGCAGGGTGTTGTTTTCTTTTTTCATAAAAAATCCCGGTTAAACTTTTATAGGCAGATTTCATATCCTGTTATCTTTCCGAATGGCATACTCCAGTCCCCGTAATTCTGCAAGCCCGCGCAGGCGGCCGATGGCCGAATAACCCGGGTTTGTTTTCTTCTTCAGGTCATCCAGCATCTGGTGCCCATGGTCCGGTCGCATGGGAATATTCATTTTTCTTTTATGCATCATATGCACGATTTCATTCATCACCAAAAACATGTCCACATCGCCCTCCAGGTGATTCTCTTCGTAAAAATCACCTGCCGCATTCCGGCGCGTACTGCGCAGATGCAGAAAATGAATGCGATTCGAAAAATGACGGATCATCCCGGGTAATTCATTATCAGCCCGCACGCCAAAGGAACCGGTACAAAAACAGAGACCGTTGGCTTCGGAAGGGATTTCCCGGATCAGTGCATCCACATCTCCGGCCGTGCTTAAAATCCGGGGAAGCCCCAGCAGGGGATAGGGCGGGTCGTCGGGATGAATAGCCAGTTTCACGCCATTTTCTTCAGCAACAGGAACCACGGCTTTTAAGAATTCAACCAGGTGCAGACGCAGTTTTTCTGAATCGATAAGCCGATACGTGTCCAGTGCTTCCTGAAATTGTTCCAGGGTAAAACTTTCTTCACTGCCGGGCAGACCGGCGATGATATTTTTTTGTAATTGTTTTTTTTCAGCGGCCGGCATATTTTCGAACCGCTTTTTTGCCGTTGCACGTTCTCCGGCAGTATAATCCTTTTCCGCGCCGGGTCGTTTCAGGATAAACAGATCGAAAGCGATAAATGCGGCCTTTTCAAAGCGCAGGGCCAGGGATCCGTCGGGTTGGGTAAATGCCAGATCGGTGCGCGTCCAGTCCAGCACCGGCATAAAATTATAGGTAATGATTTGGATGCCGCATGTCGCCAGGTTTCGGATACTGGTTTTATAATTTTCAATGAGTTCCGTAAAATTCCCCGTCCTGGTTTTAATGGATTCGTGTACCGGCAGGCTTTCAACGACCACCCAATGCAAACCGGCGTTTTCCACGAGGGCTTTTCTCTTTTCAATTTCCTCGCGGCTCCATACGGCTCCGTTGGGCAGGTGATGCAGGGCCGTTACAATGCCGGTACATCCCGCCTGCCGGATATCCATGAGGCTGACCGGGTCTTCCGGCCCGTACCATCGCATGCATTGAATCATATGAAATCCGTTCTTTTCCATTGATTTTTAAGTAGCATCATATCCCGGGATCTCCGATATTTTTTCTTTTTCATTATAATAATCATCCCAATTTTTCGTTTTAAGGAAAGTGATTATCATAACTGAAGTTTTCTCAAGCCGGTGTTTCTACACTGGCTTTTCTTTTTCTTTCCATCCCGGCATATTCCCAACTACTTTGTAAAATTACGATACCGGGATCGCAAAATTCCGAAACCGACTTCCGGTTCTGAGGTTTTTTCGGATCATTCCTTTAAATTGTTCCTTTAAAGGAATATATGGCCGGTTATTCGAAAATCTCACTCTATTTCCCTGATAAACTTTCTTTTGGTGATAAAAAAACCATCGTGCTGGGCGGCGACGCAGGAGGAACCAAGGTAAACCTGGCTATTTTTGAAGCCACAGCCAGCCGGGTGAACATCGTCAAATGTTCCACTTATCATTCTTCCCAATATCCGTCCATCAATCATATTCTGCAGCAATTCCTGAAGGAGCATCCTGATTTTCTCCCTGAAAAAATTTGCCTGGGCGCAGCCGGCCCCGTTTTTGACGGCCGTGTTGAAGTGACCAACCTGCCCTGGCATATAGATGCGAATGAAATTGCGGCGGCAACCGGTATTTCGCAGGTGATTTTGTTGAACGACCTGGAAGCCACTGCTTACGGAATCGCGGGCCTGGAAGAAAAAGATTTTTCACTGCTTTCCGAAGGAGATGTGGATGCCGGCGGTAATATGGCCATTCTTTCTCCCGGCACCGGTTTGGGAGAAGCAGGTTTATTCTGGGACGGATTATCCCATCATCCCTTCGCAACGGAAGGAGGCCATTGTGATTTTTCCTGCCGGAGTGCCGCAGACCTGGAGTTACACGATTATATGCTGAAGAAATATAAGGTGGTCAGCTGGGAAAGTATCATTGCCGGACCCGGTATCTATTCCATTTATCAATTCCTCTGCGAGGTGAAAAAGCTAAAAGCAAATCCGGCACTGGCAGAAAAAATGAAAAATGCCGATCCTTCTGCAGTGGTTAGTGAAGCGGCTATTCAGGAAGCAGATCCCGTTTGCGTGGAAGCCATGCGAATTTTTGTCCGCAATCTGGCCCGGGAATGCTGCAACCTGATTTTGAAAATGAAATCAACCGGCGGGCTCCTGCTGGCCGGGGGCATTCCGCCCAAGATCCTGCCTCTTCTGCGTGAACCCTGGTTTTATGAAAATCTCCTGGATTGCGACCGCATGCAGGACCTGGTTAAAAAAGTATCCGTTAAAGTGATCCTGAATGATAAGGCGCCCATGATCGGTGCCGGCTGGTATGGGGCATACAGTTCAAAAACCATGGTTCATCAATAAAAAATAAACACATGCACAACAGGCGTTCATTTATCCGACAGGCAGGCGTTTTTGCCGGCAGCTCCATCCTGGCATCTGCTTTTCAGCAATCCGCTTTCGGGGCCCTGGGCTCCCGGATGGCGGCCAGTGACCGCATCCGGGTGGCAGCCATCGGTATCAATGGCATGGGCTGGGCCGACCTGGTTTCTTCCTTAAAACAACCGGGCGTGGAGGTGGTCATGTTGTGCGATGTGGATAAAAATGTGCTCGACAGGAGAATGGCCGACCTCTCCAAAATGAATGTGGACGTATCAAAAATTAAAACGACGGGCTACTATCGTCAGGTGCTCGATAATAAAGACGTGGATGTTGTCATCATCGGTACGCCGGATCACTGGCATGCCCTGATCATGATGGAAGCCTGCGCTGCTGGTAAAGATGTATATGTTGAAAAACCAGTCGGAAATTCGATCGGAGAATGCCGTGCCATGGTAGCTGCGCAGAAAAAATATAACCGTGCCGTACAGGGCGGCCAGTGGCAGCGCAGCCAGCAACATTTCCAGGATGCGCTGGACTTCGTTTATACGGGACAGTTAGGGAATATCCGGACGGTGAAAGTCTGGTGTTACCAGGACTGGATGAAACCCGGTCCGGTCGTACCCGATACGCCGCCGCCTCCCGGTGTGGATTATAAAACCTGGCTTGGTCCCGCACCGACCCGGAGTTTTAATTCCAGCCGCTTCCATTTTAATTTCCGCTGGTTCTGGGATTATGCGGGCGGGCTGATGACGGACTGGGGCGTGCACCTGCTGGACTATGGTTTATTGGGAATGAAAGCCGGCCATCCGAAGACCATTGCGGCTCTGGGGGGTGATTTTGCCTATCCTGACCTCTACCAGGAAACACCGGATACGCTCACCACTTTGTATGAATTCGATCACTTCAACCTGGTTTGGGATAGTGCCATGGGCATTGGAAACGGGTCCTATGGAAGAGATCACGGCATCGCCTATATCGGCAATAATGCGACGCTGGTTTTAAGCCGGGGCGGATGGGAAGTGATCGATGAGAAAATGAGCAAAACTAAAATCGAAAGACCGCTGGCCAAACCGACAGATAACGGTCTGGATAACCACTGGAAGAATTTTATTGATGTCGTGCGTTCCAGGAAAATGGAGAACC
>DHWT01000252.1 GCA_002413325.1 Chitinophagaceae bacterium UBA5175
CGTCGGTTTCGTCCTGGATGGTAAAAGGCGGCGTGGCTGATCTGTTCAAAATGGTAATCCGGCTTACCCGGATCTCAATTTCCCCTGTTGGGATCTGGAAGTTCTTGCTGGACCTTTCAGAAACGATGCCCGTCGCCTGGATCACAAATTCCCGTCCCAGGGGATTTTCTGCCAGTGCCTCATTCTGGGCTTCATCCAGTAATAACTGGGTAATCCCATAGCGATCCCGGAGGTCAATAAAGGTGATACTGCCAAACTTTCTCAGCGTTTGAACCCAGCCGGCCAGGGTTACTTCCCGGTCCACGTTTGCCAGCCCCAACTCGCCACAGGTATGCGTTCTGAACATATATTTCCCAGATTAGCCGGCAAAGGTAGGGCAATGACCGGTAGTCCGAAAACCATTAAAATTTTATTAAAAACCGTTTAAAGGCCCTTTCATTTATAAAAAATAGTTTTTACCTTGTACCCATCCGTGCGATTCACCTCCTCATGATTAAACCTTTCCTGGTTATCCTGTTCTTACCTTAAACACCGTACTATCCATACCCTTGTAAGGCCGCCTGTTTTTTGATCGGACCAACCTGACGCAATCAAAACGAAAAACGGACCTTATGGAATTTATTATCATCGTTGCCCTGGTTACTGCGGTACTGATCCTGCACCGACCCCTCTCCGCTTTGTTTAACAAACTGTATATCAGCCGCCAGCAGCATAAATTCACTGAATGCGAGACCTTTTACCATAACGTGGTTAGCAAATACATTCGTTATTATAACCGCCTGGGCCTGGAAGACCAGCGTAAGTTTTTGTTCCGCACTTTTTTGTTTAAGAAATCCCGCCGATTCCACTATATCGAAGTAAAGGAAAGTGCTGAAATGCCCATCCTGATCAGCGCGGTGGCCATACAACTCACGTTCGGGCTGGATAAATTCATGCTGAACTATTTCAGTGATATCTTTATTTTGAAAGACGACTATCACTATGGTTTTTATTCCCGGCCCTTTATGGGCCATGTAGACCAGAGCGGCATTTATCTTTCCTGGGATAATTTTATCAAAGGCATCAGCGGGTTAACCCCGAATTGTAATGTCGGACTTCATGAAATGGGTCATGCCCTGGCCTACGTTACTTTTATTACAGAAACGGAAGAAGACAAACACTTCAAAAAGGAATTTAAAAACTTCTCTAAAGTGGCACGTCCCATTTTCACCTCCATGCAGGAAGGAAAGCGCAACCTGCTGGGCGAATATGCTGCTGTGAACTACCATGAATTCTGGGCCGTTTCTGTGGAAACCTTCTTCGAAAATCCGGTTTGCCTGAAACACGAACTGCCGGAATTATACCAGGCAATGGTCATTCTTCTGCGGCAGGACCCCCTCCACACACGCAACACTAACAACGTCAGGACCATTTTTGTAATGAAGGGATTAAAACAGGAAGCTGAAAGTCTGAATTAATTTATCATATCTTCCGATTCTGATTGCCATCGTCATTGTGATCCCGATTTCCCGGTATTTTGTTCATAAGTGGCTCCGGGGCTTTGCATACCATAAGGATATCGGCCGGGGAACATTTGTGCCCGGGTCATTTGCAGTATTTTTTTTAGCCTGGTGCACAGTCAGCTATAATCCATCAAAACAACTGTTGCCAATCCGGTAAATAGTCTGCACTCATAATGAGCCCTGAACAACCTGTCCGGTTTGAGATTCCTTTTATCGGACCGCCGGTTTAAGATGTCTGCATTAGTACGGTCGGGCTAAAATTTTTTCAAAACGGCTTATAACGGCGAGGGTGTTGATGGTACCCTCTCCTTTCAATGTATCAACCAACTGCCGGGCAAAATAAGGAGCCAGCGAACAGCCCTTGGTTCCCATTCCGTTCAACATGCCGATATGAGGGAACGCGGGATGAAAACCCACGAAGGGTCTTCGTTCCAGGGTAGCCGGTCGAAGGGCTGCAAAATGTTCGACGACCCGGTAAGGTAATTTTAAAAATCCCCTGAGCCAGTTTTCCGCACCGGTTCTGAATTTTTCAGAAGGTAAATCATCACCGAAAGACCATTCATAAGAAGACCCAAGCCAGAAAATATTTTCACGATAAGGAACCAGGCTCATCCCTTTTTTATAGGATTGTGTGGCGGGGAGCCCTTTAATTTCAACCAGCAGTCCTTCTCCCTTATTCAGGGCAAAGGGCAGTTTCCCGAAATAGGGATTTTTGACAGATGATTTGCCGTCGCAGAACACGATATAACGGGCATGTATACCTGCGTAATCAACGCCTTCCGGATCCTGCCGGAAATCGGAAAAATCAAAACCCGATTCAATAATCAGGTTGTTTTTTTTCAGCCAGTTCCGCCAGCCTGCCAGTAATTTTTCGACGTTCACCAGCAGGCAGGGTTGTATGGATCCCCAGCCCAGGTCATACCGGAACCATTCCGTAAATTTTTCCTGGTTCCCGCCGGGAAGAAGATAGGCCGGATTTTCAGCATAACGTTTCTGAAAAGCCTGCAGCATTTGGACATTGGGAAAAAAATCGATGAGTGATGTTTCAGTTATAACCGGTTCGTCAAGGAATTTCCCAACCTCCTGGTAGGCTTTTGAAGCAAAGGGCATGAGTTCATCGATCATCCAGGTGGTTACCATTCTCCTGCCGGTAACGGGATTAATCAGGCCGGCTGCGCGAAGGGAAGCGCCCCCGGGACCCGGCTGATCAATTAATTTAAATGGTATGCCTGCCTTGTACAGCCAAAAGCTCAGCCAGGTTCCGGCCAGGCCCTGCCCGACGATTAATAATTCTGTTTCTTCCATTTCATTATTTGGTTTCTACCCGGATACATCTGTTTCAAATCCTTTAACGGTTTTATAACGATCCCAAGTTAAACATTCAGGGCCTCGGGCCCTCTTAGAAGTACAAGCTTTTATTCACCTTAAAAAAATGTTTTATGAAAGCAAAATTTCCAATCCTGATCGCCGCCGGCCTCTTTTTCGCTTCCGTATCAAAGGCACAATTTCCCGGAGCCTTTGTGGATGCCCGGGTCGTCTTACCCGGCCGGGCGGTTATCTCATATAATAATATGGACAATTACGGCTATTACAATGATCGCAGGGACTGGAGGGATGGTGAATACGAGGACGAAGGCCGCCGCCATGAACGTCGGGAAGAACGTGAAGATTGCCGTGATTACAGGGATGGACGCCGGGACTATTACCGCGACGGTTACGGGTACCGGGCCGTACCTTATTGTGCACCAAGACGTGCAGTCATCTACGGATACTAAAAAAGCCTAAAGTTTAAAGAATAATCCTAAGGCTTCTAATAAAGTAAAAAATCCTCCGGGTTATACCCGGAGGATTTTACGTTTTAACTTTTATCTTTTCTTTTTAAAAATCCTTGCCATCGTAGCGCCGATATCCGCAGGACTCTGCACTACTTCAATACCACACTCCGCCATAATTTTCATTTTTGCTGCGGCCGTATCATCGGCTCCACCGATGATCGCACCGGCATGACCCATACGCCGTCCGGGCGGAGCGGTTTGTCCGGCAATAAACCCGACCACCGGCTTCCGGTTGTTGGCCTTGATCCAGAGGGCGGCTTCAGCTTCCATGTTGCCACCGATTTCACCAATCATCACGATACCTTCTGTTTCGGGATCATTCATAAATAATTCAACTGCTTCTCTGGTGGTTGTTCCGATGATGGGGTCCCCACCGATGCCAATGGCCGTCGAGATACCCAGTCCCGCTTTTGCCACCTGGTCCGCTGCTTCATAAGTGAGCGTACCGGATTTTGACACGATGCCGATCTTCCCCTTTTTAAATACAAAGCCGGGCATGATGCCCACTTTGCATTCGTCAGCGGTGATAACGCCCGGACAATTCGGTCCGATCAACCGGGTATTGGTCCCCGTTAAATAATGTTTAGCCTTTACCATATCCTGCACCGGTATTCCTTCCGTTATACAGACCACCAGGGCGATGCCTGCCTCTGCGGCCTCCATAATCGCATCTGCCGCAAAAGCAGGTGGTACAAAAATGATGGATACATTGGCGCCGGTGGTTTTCACCGCGTCCGCCACGGTATTGAATACGGGACGGTCGAGGTGCGTACTGCCGCCCTTGCCGGGGGTAACGCCACCCACCACCTGTGTTCCGTAATCGATCATCTGGGTAGCATGAAAGCTGCCTTCTGTTCCTGTAAAACCCTGTACAATGATTTTTGATTTTTTGTTGACTAAAACTGCCATTGTTCTTATTTGGTGATTTTCTTAATGATCAAAATTAGTTATTTCAGCAATTCATCCATATTCCGGTTATTGTCAATCTTTCCTCTCATTTCCAGCTGCCGCATATCCTTGGCATCCTGAAGGAATTCGGAGGCAAAGATGAAATCATTTAACAATTTGTTTTTGCTGAATATGATTTCCTTATTGGAGCCTTCCCATTCTTTAATACCCTGGTACATATAAATGATATGGTCCCCAATTTCCATCACACTGTTCATGTCGTGTGTATTAACGAGCGTTGTAATATTATATTCAAGTGTAATTTCCTTGATCAGCTTATCAATCAGTATGGCAGTTTGCGGATCGAGACCCGAATTCGGTTCATCACAGAAAAGGTATTTCGGATTCAATACAATGGCGCGTGCAATACCTACCCGCTTTTTCATGCCGCCTGATATTTCTGCCGGAAATTTTTTATTCACGTCTTTCAGGTTTACCCGTTCAAGCACTTGGTTCACCCGTAGGAGTTTTTTTGAATAATTGTCATGGGTGAACATATCAAGCGGAAACATAATATTTTGTTCCACCGTCATACTGTCAAAAAGCGCGGATCCCTGGAACAGCATACCAATCTGCTGGCGGAGCATTTTCCGGTCTTCTTTTGTCATACCCGTGAAATCCTGTCCACTATAGCAGATTTCGCCGGAATCGGGTTCAAAAAGGCCGACCAGGCATTTCATCAAAACCGTTTTCCCGCTTCCGCTGGAACCGATAATGAGGTTGCATTTACCGGGTTCGAATTTTGCATCCACGCCGTTGATGACGGTTTTGCCGCTGAACCCTTTTTTTAATCCTTTAACCTCAATCATTCGTTTTGCTTATAAGAGAATGGATGAAAGTACATAGTCCATTAACAGGATCATCACACAACTCACGACCACGGATTTCGTACTGGCCCGGCCGATTTCAAGTGCACCCCCGTTTACATAATACCCGTAATAAGAAGAGATGCTGGCAATGAGGAACGAAAAGACATAGGCTTTTACCAGTGCAAATACTACATTAAAAGGTTTGAAATACTGAAACAGGCCTTTATTAAATTGTGATGTGGAAACAATACCCGTTGCCACGGCGGCCAGTTTTCCTCCCAGTATTCCCAGGACGGCAGAAATGACGACCAGCATCGGGATGGTGACCATGGCAGCCAGGATTTTTGGAAGGATCAGGTAAGTCCGGGTATTGATCCCCATGATTTCCAGTGCATCAATCTGTTCACTGACACGCATATTCCCGAGTTCCCCGGCGATTTTACTTCCCACCACACCAGCGAGCACAATACAAACCAGGGTGGGTGAAAATTCAAGAATCACCGTATCGCGCACGATCTGCGCAATGGTGGACAGGGGGATCAGGGGGCTGACCAGCTGGTAGGCTGTTTGCAGGGCGGATACCGCACCCATAAAAACCGAAATAATAACCACGATACCCAGGGACCGGATACCGATTTCAACACACTGATGCATGAATTCCTTCCAGTACATCTTCAGGTTTTCGGGTCTCGAAAACATCTCCTTCAGCATCAGTATATACCGCCCCAGTTCTGTAAAAATATTTATGTTCATTCCTGCGATGAAAGTACAATTTATTTTTTGGTTCTTTTCCACCAGGGGGACCTGTTCATGGCTTCTTCATGTGTATGCCCGCATTTGATCTGGGCATCTACAATGGCCACCAGGGCCATATTATAAATATTTCTTACGGAACTGCCCAGCTGGAGAACATGCACCGGTTTTTTCATGCCGAGCAGGATCGGGCCGATCGCATCGGCTGCACCCAGTTCTTTTAAAATATTATAGGCAATATTACCAGCTGCCAGGTTGGGAAAGATCAGGGTGTTTACTTCCTGGTCAACCAGCCGGCTAAATGGATAATTCTCGCGCATGATTTCATTATTCAAAGCAATACTTGCCTGCATTTCACCATCCACGAGGAGTTCCGGATCTTTTTGCTTCACAATTTCAGTGGCCCGGGCAACCAGGCGGGCTTCAGGAGAATCGCTGGTTCCAAAATTGGAATAACTCAGCATCGCAATGCGCGGCACCAGGTTGAAATGCCGCACCTCCTTGGCTGCCAGCAGCGTGATGTCTGCCAGCTCTTCGGCTGTCGGATTGAAATTCACGGTAGTGTCGGCCAGGAAAAGGGGACCTTTTTTCGTTAGCATCAGGTACATACCCGCTATTTTTCTCACCCCCTCTTCTGTACCAATGATTTCTATTGCCGGCCGGATGGTATCCGGGTAGTTTTTAGTTAACCCGGAGATCATCGCATCTGCCTCGCCGGATTCAACCATCATGCAACCAAAGTAATTCCGGTCGCGCATAATTTTATGCGATTCATATTTATTGAATCCCCGCCGCTGTCTTTTTTCAAAAAATATTTCTGCATATTTTCTCCGGCGTTCATCCTGCTCTTCACTCCGGGGATCGACGATCGGGAATTCATCAATATCTATTTTATTGGCAGCAGCCGTTGAGCGGATCCTTTCTTTATTCCCGAGGAGGATCGGATAGGCCACCCCTTCATCATATAAGATCTGGGCAACCTTCAGAATTTTGATATTATCTGCTTCTGCAAAAACCAGTCGCCGCGGATCCTGCCTGGCCTTGCTGCCCAACACGCGGATCAGCTGATTGTCTAGTCCCAGCCGTTTGTTGAGGTCAATCGCATAAGTGTCCCAGTTTTCGATGTTAATCTGGGCAACGTTGCTTTCAATGGCAGCTTTGGCTACAGCCGGTGCCACCGTTGAAAGCAGTCGGGGATCCAGTGGTTTGGGGATGATATATTTTGGTCCGAAACTGATACTTTTTTCATTATAAGCCATATTGACGATATCCGGCACGGGTGTTTTGGCCAGCGTTGCCAGCGCGCGTACGGCGGCCAGTTTCATGGCCTCATTGATCTGCGTGGCACGAACGTCGAGGGCACCCCGGAATATAAACGGAAAGCCGAGCACATTATTCACCTGGTTCGGATAATCACTCCGGCCCGTAGCAATTATTAGATCATCCCGTACGGCAGTTGCTGCATCATAGGTGATTTCCGGGTCGGGGTTGGCCAGGGCAAACACGATGGGTTTTTTTGCCATGCTCTTTATCATTTCCGGCGTCACGACATTACCCACACTCAGACCGACAAAAACATCCGCATCCACCATGGCTTTTTCCAGTGTCTGATCTGCCTTGTCCGTTGCAAACAGGGAGCGGTCTTCCTGGAGGTCCGTCCGGCCTTTATGCAAAACTCCCTCTTTATCAAATACAATAAAATTCTCCAGTCTGGCGCCCAGAGCCACGTAGAGTTTGCTGCAGGCCATGGCAGCTGCTCCTGCACCATTAATCACGAACCTCACTTTATCAATCTTTTTTCTTTGCAGTTCCAGGGCATTGATTAAAGCGGCACTGCTGATAATGGCCGTACCGTGCTGGTCATCGTGCATTACCGGGATTTTCAGTGCGGCGCGCAGCTGCCTTTCAATATAAAAACATTCCGGGGCTTTGATATCTTCCAGGTTAATGCCGCCAAAAGTGGGCTCCAGCGCTTTAACGATCTGTACAAATTTATCCGGATCCGTTTCGTTGATTTCAATATCAAATACATCAATATCTGCAAACACTTTAAACAAGACCGCCTTGCCCTCCATCACCGGCTTGGAGGCTTCGGGACCAATATTACCCAGTCCGAGTACAGCTGTGCCATTCGTGATAACAGCCACGAGGTTGCCCTTGGCCGTATATTTATAGACTTCTTCCTTGTTTAATGCGATTTCCTTACAGGGATCCGCCACGCCTGGTGAATAGGCCAGTGAAAGGTCCCGTTGGGTTTTTGCTTCCTTGGTGGGCACCACTTCTATCTTACCCGGCTTGCCTTTCGAATGATATTCGAGCGCCTCTTCCCTTCTAATTTGCTTTTTTTGCATAATAAATTATTGGGTCAGGTTATGATTATTTAAATACAGGCACCAATCCAGGCCATCATGCCCATGCCCTTTTCTATGGCAGACTCATCTATATTGAAAGTGGGCGTATGTACGCCGGAAGTAATGCCCCGGGCAACGTTCATCACACCGAGCCGGTAAAAACAACCCGGGATTTCCTTTGTATAATAACCGAAATCCTCAGAACCCATGCGAACTTCCGTTTCCAGTATATTTTCGTTACCTGCAAATTCCCCGGCCTTCCCCCTGACGAGGTGATATAATTTTTCATCATTATTCACAACGGGATAACCCACATCCACGAGGATGTCAATCTCAGCACCCATTCCCTGGGCAATACCCCTACAGATCTGCTGTATCAGCCCGTGCGCCTGGAAACGCCAGGTTTCATCCATGGCACGGAACGTGCCCATCAGTTTTACTTCTGAAGGAATCACATTGGTGGTATATCCTCCCTGGATGGAACTGATGGTTAGTACGGAGGGTGAAAATGGATTTTTATTCCTGCTGATGACCTGCTGCAGGGCCACCACGATATGAGATGCTACCAGTACCGTGTCTACTGTCAGATGCGGGGTTGCTGCATGTCCGCCCTTACTTCTTACCGTAATATAAATTTCATCTGCACTGGCCATGGAAGGACCGGCGCGGAAACTGAATTTACCAGTCTCCAGTCCCGGATGCACGTGCAATCCGAAAATAGCCTGGGGTCTGGGATTGTGCAGAACGCCCTCCTGAATCAACAGGCTGGCACCGCCCGGGTTTTTTTCTTCTCCCGGTTGAAATATGAGCTTAATTGTCCCCTCCCATTCTGATTTCAGTTCCTTTAAAATTTTTGAAGCGCCCAATAAGATACTGGTATGGGCATCATGTCCACAGGCATGCATGATACCCTCGTTCAGGGATTTATAAGGCACGACATTTTCTTCTTTGATAGGCAGTGCGTCCATATCGGCCCGGAGGGCTATAACTCTTTTCTCCGGGTTTTTCCCCTGGATGATACCGATCACGCCGGTAGTCGCTTTGATCTCAAAGGGAATACCCAGGGACTTCAGTTTTTCCTGCACAAAAGCGGAAGTCTGGAATTCCTTATAACTCAACTCAGGATGGGCATGCAGATGCCTGCGGATTTCGATGGTTTCCGGCGCGTATTGTTTTGCCAGCAGACGGATTTTTTCTTTCAGCATATTCAAAAATTAGTCGGGCTTCACTTCAATGATATCAGGAACCACATATACACCGGAAGGAAAATCCTGGGTAAGTTTCTGCAAATAGGGCGCTGCTTCTTCCGGGGTTTTAAAATTGCCCACTTTCAGTTTATAGTTGGGTGGCTGATATATAAGGTAGGGTTTTAATTCCGGATA
>DHWT01000220.1:0-8852 GCA_002413325.1 Chitinophagaceae bacterium UBA5175
ATTCATAACTCATAATTCATAACTCATTACCCCCGGCGGGTTTGTCAGCAAAAACAATCTCGTTTTCATATCATCAGGGGTCTGGCGGAAAATTATTTCAATTTCATGTCTTTAATGATGGCGTTAATCCTTTGTTGCAACAACAGGTCTGTTGCATCAAAAGCAGCACGACTGCCCAGTGTTTTATGAACGCTGATATAGAATTTAATCTTGGGTTCGGTTCCGGAAGGGCGTGCGGAAATCTTGCTTCCGTCTTCGAGGATGAACTGAAGAACGTTGCTGACAGGCAATTCTATTTTCCAGGATTCCCCGGTTTTTAAATTTCTTCCCTCACGGGTTTGATAATCCAGCAAATGCACTACAGGTGAACCGTTGATGGCAACCGGCGGCTCGTGCCGGTAGGAAGCCATCATGTCTGCAATCTGTTTTTGACCGTCCATTCCTTTTTTGGTAATGGAAATCAGATCTTCTTTATAAAATCCAAATTGCAGGTAGAGGTCGGTCAGTTTATTGTAGAGCGACTTCCCTTTATTTTTTTCATAAGCCGCCATTTCACAGAGAATGGCAACTGCACTGACTGCATCCTTATCGCGGAGTTTATCGCCAATCATCAGCCCGTAACTTTCTTCTCCGCCAATTACATAGTTTTCGGTTTTCTCTTTTTCCCTGATCAGTTCAGCAATCCATTTGAAACCCGTCAGCACATTATAACAGCGAATATGCGACTGCCGGGCGATTTCATCAATCATGTCGGTGGTAACAATGGTTTTCACAACCATATCATTGGGCTGGGAAATGCCTTTTTCTTTCCGGGCTTCAATCATATAATTAAAAGCGAGTACGGCAGTCTGGTTGCCATTCATGAGCACCCATTCACCCTGATCGTTTTTTACACCGATCCCGACACGGTCTGCGTCCGGGTCGGTCCCCAGTAGTATATCCGCATCAATTTCCCTTGCTTTTTTCAGACCCAGGCTCATGGTTTCTTTTTCTTCCGGGTTTGGATAAGCAACGGTAGGAAAGTTACCATCGGGCATCGCCTGCTCGTCCACCACATGTACATTACTGAAGCCAAATCTTTGCAGCACTTCGGGAACCAGTTTGATACCTGTTCCGTGAATGGGCGTATAAACGATGCACAGATTATGCTGCCTTTCGATGATTTCCGGATTAACGGATAGATTTTTCACCATGCTGATATAGGCTTCATCCATTTCTTTGCCTACCATAGTAATATGCGACTCGCCGCCGGTCCATTTCACTTCATTGACCGAACCTATTTTTTCAACTTCTTCTATAACCCGGTTGTCATGGGGAGGGACCAGCTGACCCCCGTCGCTCCAATATGCCTTATAACCATTATATTCTTTCGGATTATGGGAAGCCGTGCAAACCACCCCCCCCTGGCATCCCAGGTAGCGGATGGTAAAACTGAGTTCGGGGGTTGGCCGGAGGGACTGGAAAAGAAAAACCCTGATTCCGTTGGCTGCGAAGACTTTTGCGGCCGTTTCAGCAAAAAAGCGGCTGTTGTTACGGCTGTCATGCGCAATGGCTACTTTAACCTGCTGACCGCGAAATGATTTGAGCAGGTAATTGGAATAGCCCTGGGTGGCCATGCCAATGGTGTATTTATTGATCCGGTTGGTTCCCACACCCATGATGCCGCGGAGACCACCGGTTCCAAATTCGAGGTTCCGGTAGAAACAATCCTTTAATTCGTCCGGATTTTCTTTTTGGAGTCGGAGGATTTCGCCTTTTGTTTCCTCATCGTAATTGCCGGCTAACCAGTTATTCACTTTGGCCAAAATCACCGCATCCATAAAACTTGCTTTAAATTTGAACCTAAGATATTGATTTTTATATGAATCAAATCTTACTTTTCGATCACGACCATATAAAATTTCTGTTGATTGGTTGATTTTTTTTCTTTGGTTTACAAAAGGGGAAACCTTTTAAAACGCCCCCTGATCACCCTTTGCCTGTTGGTCGCTTTCGCGACCGGATTTGCGCAAAGCCTGTTTCTTCCACCCAGCGCAACCTACCAGCCCGACCGGCTTAAAACCGTTGTTATTACGGAAGTCGCTACGGGTGTCGCGATCTCGGCCGGATTGTATTTTTTATGGTACCGAAAACATCCCAGAAGTCATTTTCATTTTTTTAATGATAATGGAGAATGGCTCCAGATGGATAAAGCAGGTCATGCAACTACGGCCTATAATATAGGGGCCATCCAGTACGATCTGATGAGATGGTGCGGGGTCAGTAATAATTCATCCATTGCTGTGGGTGGGTTAACAGCGATCGGATACATGTCGATCATTGAAATATTCGACGGCTTCTCGTCGAAATGGGGTTTTTCCAAAGGGGATATGCTGGCCAATATCTTCGGGGCCGCCTTGTTTGCCGCCCAGCAGAAAGGCTGGAACCAGCAAAGGATTGAAATGAAATGGTCCTTTCATGCTTCACCCTACGCAAAATACTATCCTGCCGAACTGGGAAGCAATTTTTTGTCACGGATGTTAAAAGATTACAACGGCCAAACTTACTGGCTCTCGTTTAATGTGGCTTCTTTTTTACCGGCAGGCAGCGGATTTCCCTATTGGCTGAATATGAGTGTTGGCTATGGAGCCGAAGGAATGGTGGGTGCCAACAGTAATCCGGCTTCGGTCAATGGGAAACCGGTCCCTGAATTTCCCAGGTACCGGAAATTTTATTTTGCACCGGATGCGGACCTTTTCCGCATACCTACCCAGTCATCATTTTATAATGCGGCTTCTTACCTGACCCGGTTCTCGAAAATTCCGGCACCGGCACTGGAATGGAGTAAACTGAAGGGACTCCGGTTCATTCCCATATACTACTAAAAGTTGCCGGTATCGGGTAATAACGTTCCTTTTGCAATAAATTTAATACTTTTGAGGTGGCCTGAAACCGTTTACCCTGCCCTATTATGCCCAAACCATGAGCAGTTATTTATTGCTTCGCAACAACAAAGAATCTGGTCCATATACCATCGAGGAAATTAAAGGGATGTCCTTAAAGGCCTTTGACCTGATATGGGTGGTGGGTAAAAGTGCTGCCTGGCGTTATCCCGGGGAAGTTCCGGAATTGAAATCATTTGCTCCCGCCGTTCCGGATCAGGCTACTGATCCCGTTTTCAAAAAAACGGGCATGGATCTTTCATCAACGACGGGTTCCGGGACCTCAAAAAAATCTGAGCCCGCAGGTAGCGGGGTCCGGGGAAACCCAAATAAAAAGGGTACTGGCTCCCGGTCGGTTTATGTGAATTTACCTGCTGGTCAAAAACCGGTGGCAGTGCCGCCTGCCCGTGTTTTGAGTGATTTGGACCCGGCTTTCACCCCGGGCCGGGACCCGGCTTACGACTTTTCGGATATTTACAGAAAAAAGTCTTCTTCAGCAGCCCGTTTATCCGGAAAAGTTTTATGGGTCAGCACCATCGCCCTTTTATTTGGTGCGGGTATACTGACCGGTTTCTTCATTTCGGACCGCAGAAAATTTTTCTCAAGCAGTGTGCATGATCTGCAAAACAGTCCGGCTGCTCAGCCAACAGCGCTTTCGGATCAGAAAGAGATTTCACCGGCCTTTTCCACTACCGGCCAAAATAGGAACACAAATGAAAGCGTACAAATAATATCAGACTCCGTAAAATCTGTTAGCCCGGTTCCCAGAAAACTGATCAGTGGCGCGGGCAAAAAACCGGTGAAAAAGGAGGTCCTTCCAAAGGATACAGCATTCAGACAAAATACGGCCCTTTCATCACTTATACTACATGACAGTCTGAAGCAAAATACCATCAGCAAAACGGATATGCTTTATCAGAAAATTAAAGCACATCCTGAAAACTATATCAGCCTGTTAGCCGGTCGTTTTTCCACGGGCCTGTTCGGAGGCATTTCAAGTTTTCCTGTTACGGTGACCAATAATTCCCCGGTTTTGATGGACCTGGTGGTTGTAAATATTGATTATATACAGAACAACGAAAAAATATTTAAAACAGAAAGTATTTCATTTAATGATCTCGAAGCGGGGGAAACCGTTACCATTAAAGCTCCCAAAAGCCCCCGGGGTATTAAAATTGCGACCCGTATACACATTGTGAATTCCCGCCAGCTGGATCTCAGGTATACCAATTAGGAAAGGGTTAACAATCACTTCATTTATTTATCATACGATAAGCAGTCATTGGCACAGTAGTTGAAATCCTGTATGTTAATCCTCCCTGTGCAATTATCCAAACTATGATCTCCGGTGATTCTTTACCCAAGTACAAATTTTTATATCATTTAAACTGATGAAGGATGCGAAAAGGGATTCTTGAACTGGGCTTCATCATCCTGATGGTGATCTGTATTCATGCAGAACGTCTGTTGCACAAAGGCTCCATCACCGGACGGGTTTCCCCTGCCCGGGATGCATCTTCCATTATTGCGGTGCGGGGTAATGATTCCGTAAAGGTTGTCAGCAATGACGGCCATTTTGGAATGGAACTTCAACCCGGTAACTGGAAACTGATTTTTGCAACAAATAAATACGGCGTCCTGCCGACTGAAAGAAGAGTCCGGGTTTTGGAAGGCCAGCATATCAAACTGGGAGAAATCAGGCTGTCCCGGTAATTTTCATTTGATGAACCAAAATCAGACTGCCCGGCGGCTGACTTTTCAATTGAAATGTTCTATTATTGGGCATGAAAAGCATTGTAGTTTTTGGAGCGGGAAAATCTGCTACCTGCCTGATAGACTATCTTACCCGGATTTGTACTCAAAACCAATGGAACTTAACTATTGCTGATGCCAATGCGGAAGCCCTGAAGGAAAAACTTGTAAAATCTCCGGTGGTGCATCCCGTGCAGGTGCATGTTGAAAATGCTCCTGAAAGAATTGCGCTTATTCAAACAGCCGACCTCGTTATTTCCCTCCTGCCTCCTGCCTTGCATATCCAGATTGCCCGTGATTGTGTTGCCCATTCAAAAAACCTGCTTACGGCCTCTTATGTGGATGACGAGATCAGGCAACTGGCTCCCCGGCTCACCGAAAAAAAACTTTTTTTTCTGTGTGAAATGGGACTCGATCCGGGTATCGATCATATGAGTGCCATGCAAATCATTCACCGGATCCAGGCTTCAGGAGGAAAAATAACTGTTTTCCGGTCGCATACCGGCGGACTGGTTGCGCCGGAAAGTGACGACAATCCCTGGCATTATAAAATAAGCTGGAATCCAGCCAATGTGGTGAAAGCCGGATCCGCGGGGGCCCTGTTTAAAGAAGCAGGCCAGATCAGGAAAATAGAATATAAAAACCTTTTTGAAAATACAGGCTTGGTGGAAATCAGGCCATTCGGAAATTTCGCCTGGTATCCGAACCGGGACTCACTGGCATATATTCCCGTATACGGGCTGGAGTCGGCGCATAGTTTTATCCGGACAACCCTGCGTCACCCTGACTTTTGCAAAGGCTGGAAAAATCTGGTAAGTGCCGGCTTAACGGACGATGCATTACCCATTGCCTCCAAGATCAAAACCATCGCGGTCTGGAGCAAACCTTTGTTGCCCTATGTGGATAGTTTCAATCAAAAACTCTATGATCAGCTTGGTCTCTTTGAAGAAGTTCCCCTGCCGCCCGGTACCCTGACTTCAGCAAAAATCCTGCAGGTGTTGCTGGAGAAAAACTGGCAGATGAAAGCGATGGATAAGGATATGATCCTGATGCTGCATGAATTTGAATACGTACTGCATGGCCGGAAACATTTCCTGCGAAGCCAGCTCGTGGTAAAGGGTGAAAATGCGTTGAGGACCGCGATGGCCCGGACTGTGGGCCTTCCCCTGGGTATTGCAGCCAGGCTGATCCTGGAAAATAAAATTTCCCTAACCGGTTTGCATATTCCCATTGTGCCGGAAATTTATGAACCGGTATTGCAGGAACTGGCATGGGAGGGAATTCGTTTCGAGGAAGAAATCAGTTGACTTCCAGATGCTGCGTAAAGAGGGTTTTGTATTGCATATCCCGGAATATCAGAATATATAAACCGCGGCGCAGGTAAAGGGTATATGCTCCGTTTCCATATGAAAAATAAGTCTGGTCTGCAGGGACCACTTCCCCGGGTTTGGCACCGCGGGATTCAAACTCGTAGTAAGCCTGTACCAGGAATATTTTTTGATTTTTTGATTTGACCGATACCGGCTGCCTTCGGCCGGATAAAGCCAGCCAGGTGGGCCTGGCATAATTATAAGTGGTTTTCGGATGAATGACCGTCAGATCATATAAGGTGGTTCCGGTTATATTCACCGGTTCATCGTTTTCCAACGGAATAGACGGGGTGGTTATCGGGAACTTTCCAATATAGGCATCATAAAAGGCTTTTCCGAATGAAAAATTACTTTCTTCCGTCATATCCGTCTGGTCGATGGTCAGCGGATCAATACCTGTCATTTTTTTGAAAGCCATACCCATGGGAATAAAATCAGGAGTTGTACTTTGCTCTGCTATATGTCCGTATCCTGCATACACAAAGATTTTGGCTTCCGGATCCAGATGTAGAATCCGGGCGATATTGAGTGCCTGTATGGAATCCCTTTCGGTGGGTGTATGATTTTGGGCCTGCGGATCTTCATAAGCTACCAGTTTGAATCCCATATCCAGCGCCTGGCGGATCAATTCACCGGCTACCGGTTCTGCTGAAAAAAAACCGGTATGATTCGTGAGTTTTGTAAGTTCCTGGCTGGGCATCGGATTCAGCATTTCCATCGCCAGGTAACGGAAACCCCTGTTATATAATACATCGAGCAGTGAATAGGCAAAGGCCCGGTGAAGCGGTTTGTTATAGGCTTCATTAAGCATGATCACCTGGTATTTGGAAGCAATAAAAGCGATAAATTTCTTTGCATCCACGTTTTTAATATTTTTCAGGTGCTGCATGTTTTTCCCGA
Source organism: Chitinophagaceae bacterium UBA5175 (assembly GCA_002413325.1). GTDB lineage: Bacteria > Bacteroidota > Bacteroidia > Chitinophagales > Chitinophagaceae > Puia. The sequence continues at coordinate 6,944 of DHWT01000220.1, forward strand.
TCTGCCGGTATTCCACATCTGTCAGCCGGGTGGTATCTGACATTTTCTGGTATTCCAGGGCAGCCGGATAATCACCTACAAAGGAAACGGACTGGCTGAGTAAATCATAATAGGCAGGGCCTGAAAATTTTTTGATGAATTTTTTCTCATCCCCCAGAAGCTGGTACAGGGGATATAGATAATGAATACTTCCTCCGATCGAATATTGCAGGTCGTTGTAGGCGGTGTCAAAAACGCCTGGATTTTCTACCGTAACATAGTTCTTCAAATTGATCAGGGATGCATTTAGTACGGGAGATTGTGCCTGTGATATTTTTATAAATGAAAGGCCGAGCAGAATGGATAAGAAATGTATTTTGTATTTCATGATACAGATTCCATCCCTCCCATTTTCATGATCACCTGCCATTCTTCATCTGTAACAGGCTGAACAGATAACCGGCTGATCCGGACTAGTGCCATACCGGCGAGTTTTTTTTCTTTTTTGATTTGATCGAGTGTAACCGGCCGGGCCATTTTTTTCAGGGGTTTCACATCGATGGCAAACCAGGCAGGATCTGGACTGGCCGGATCCGGATAGGCTTCCTTTATGACCTCTGCTATGCCCACGATTTCAGTTCCCTGATTGCTATGATAAAAAAATAACGAATCCCCCTTCTTCATCGATTTCAGATGATTGCGGGCTGCATAGTTGCGAATGCCGTCCCAGCGCGTTTGCTTGTCTTTCATGAATTGATCCCAACTGTATACTTCCGGCTCAGATTTGATAAGCCAATAGGCCATAGCTCCTGGATTGTTAATGGATTCAAAGGTAAGGCTTCTTAAGGCCTGATGCCTAAAGCCCAAATCTTAAGTCTTTGTGAATAATAAAGTGTATAAAATAAATATTCCCCAAAATAGCAAATCCGGATTGGAGTCTCTTTTCGTATCTGTTCCAACTGCTTCGAAGAACATTTAAAAAAACCGGGAAATTATTATTATGAAACATTTTAAGTTTTTATTTGCCGGCTTTCCCGCTTTACTGATCGTCGGCTTCACTTAAGCACAGGCACCCATAAACGTTGGAGGTACGCCCCTGTATCCGGATAAAAACATCATTCAGAATGCGATCAAATCAAAAGATCATACCACCCTGGTTGCAGCCATAATAGTGGCCGGAAAGACAGCAACCCTGGAAGGCCCCGGGCCGTTACGGTTTTTGCTCCAACAAATGAAGCTTTTGACATGTTGCCGGCAAGATATCAAAGCAACGGGGTGATTTTGGTTATTGACCGGGTGCTGATGCCGAAATAGGCTTTAAACTTTCCTTAGGCATCCATAACGGGCAAAATTGCGTATACCTAATTATAGCCGGAATACCGGCGGAACTTTTGCGACAGGTTGTTTTAAGGTCACCACCTGCCTGCTTTCGTGGCATGGCGGGTGGTTTTTACCAGCCGCTGCTGAGGACGTCTGCAATATGGAGGGTTTTAAGCGGCAGGCCTTTATGGCGGATAAAACCATCGAGGTGCATGAGGCAGGACAGATCCGTGGATATCAGGTATTCAGCACCGGTTTTTAAAGCATGATTCACTTTCTGGTCGGCCATGGCCAGTGAAATGGATTCAAATTTTACAGCAAAACTTCCTCCGAAACCGCAACAGGTTTCCGTATCATCCATTTCAATCAGCTCCAGTCCCTTCACCTGTGCCAGTAATTTGCGTGGTTCTGTTTTTATTTTGCATTCCCTTAAAGCTGCGCAGGAATCATGGTAGGTTGCTTTTCCCGTTAGGCTGGCATTGAAATTTTCCAGGTGCAGTACGTTCACCAGGAAATCGGAAAACTCATAGATCCGTTTGCTAATATTTTTTACTTCTTTTTTGTAAGAGGAATCCCTGAACAGGTCCGGGTAATAATTTCTTACAAATCC
>DHWT01000220.1:9176-10364 GCA_002413325.1 Chitinophagaceae bacterium UBA5175
CAGACTTCCTTGGCATCCTCCTGGAAACCTGCATTAAAAGCAGGCTGACCGCAACAGGTTTGTTCGGCATTATAATGTACCGTGCATCCTGCTTTCTCCAGTACGCGAATCATATTAAATGCTGTATCCGGATAAAGCTGATCTACAAAACAAGGTATGAAAAGCTGGATGTTCAAATTATATTATTGTTTCAGGGACCTGGAAAAAGAAATCATTTTCAGGGCCGCTTCCGCGGCTTCTTCACCCTTGTGACCCTGTATGCCGCCGATCCGTTCCCTGGCCTGGTCCGGGTTGTCAACCGTCAGTATACCAAAAATGGAGGGCACGGGGATGGACAGGTTCAGAGCGGCAATACCGTCTGTAACGGCCCTGCACACATATTCAAAATGCGGGGTATCGCCCCTGATAACGCAACCCAGGGCAATGAACGCATCAGGTTTTTGTTTTTTTGAATGATCCCAGTAATTTCTGATAGCAAAAGGAATTTCAAATGCGCCGGGAACCCGGATATCGCGAAAATCAATTCTTTGAGCTTCCAGTATTTTTTTGCACCCGGAAAATAATTCATCCACAATGGCTGCATTCCATTCGGTTCTGACTACAACGACAAATGCATTTTTTAAACGGGGCGTTGCAGTTTTTGATTTTCCGGATGAAGACATGCGGGTTTATTTAACCACGCCCAGCCTGGCCAGGTAGCGGTCTATGTCAAAACCCCGGGGCGAAGCGGGATATTTATCTTTTATGATCTGGTACATGGCGATCGCTTCAGGGTTCCTGCCCATACTTTCGTATAAATAACCGGCGCGGAAAAGATACTCGGGAGATATGATCTCATCCTGTTCGAAATAGGTTCCGGCTTTTTTATATTCTTCAACCGCTTCTTCTTTTTTATTCAGTTCAGAATAAGCGTCCCCTAAAAGTCCGAATGCCTTGGCCTGCACCTGAACTGCGGAGGTTTTAAAATCTTTCAGGTATTTGACCGCATTATTAAAATCACCCAGTTTCAGGTAACAGCTGCCTGCGTAAAAAGCTGCCAGGTCAGCAGTTTTTGTGCCTTTATATCGGGAAATGATTTTTACAAAACCGGCATTGACTGCATCACCGTTCAGAGCGAGACGAACTGAATCCATCCGGTAATAATCTTCAGCCCGGAACATGGCCTCTGAAGCCTGTTTTTCTTTTGGC
>DHWT01000044.1:0-12651 GCA_002413325.1 Chitinophagaceae bacterium UBA5175
CCCATCGTATTAAAATCAACCGGTGTGACCCAGACAGATCCCTTATGTTCTCCTTTACCGGTAACGGTATATTCTTCAGCTGTATAGTTCCCGATTGGCCTGGTATTACCGGTTTTCACGGATTGAAACCGGTTCTCATCCCCCTGTTTCCGCATATGGGCCATCAGACTGTCCATCCGGATCCATTTTGTCAGCCCGGTGAGGTCCGATGCCAGTTTTCGTAAACTGATGATGGTAATACTTTTATCGTGCTCATCAAAAATGATACCCATGCCGTCCCGTGTGAGCACCATCAACAGGTTGCCCTTTCTGTTCGCCCTCCCGCTGACCCGGGCGGCGGCATAATCCCCGCTTTTGGTATAGAAAAAATGCATGACGGAAGTATCCGCCTCATGTCTTTTACTGGTCAGCACCTGCTCTACTGAATAATCAAAGCGGTACTTGCCCGGTACCTGGTAGGGAGCGGGCGTTTGGGCAACAGACGCATTCCCTTTAAGCATACCGGCAAACAACAATACAATGAAAAGCGATTTCATCTTCATAAAATAAATGATCTAAGTGAATGATTTTTTCTTGTTTCCTTACGCAAAAGGAGTTTCAGGGATGTTTTAAGGAAAAACACGAACAGATACAGCAATTTAAGCTATTTTTCCCGAAACGGGTTATCAGAAAGCCATTAAGGGATCTGATCACAGCCGCGGTGGACCTTTCGCCGGGTCGTTTTTCCTGGCGGTCACCGTTATCAGTAAAGGCCCGTGCATGTAACGTGAGGTAATATCCGGTTTGCTGATATCACGTACCTTCTCCCCTTTCATTATAGATCATGCGGTCTGACCGGTTATAAAAGCATCCATCCTGTCAGATAAATTTCCGGCATCCGTGTTAATAGAGTTTCCGGTCGGCAGGCACGAATATAATATCTACCCAATAGTTGCTGGACAGATAACTGCTATCAGGTAAAACAGGAGTTTTGGTAAACTTAAACAACCCGTTTATTCCATCTGATCCATCGGCTAAAGCGGATAATGGAAGATTTGTAATGGGTGATCTTAATCCCAAAGGTGTTACAGAATAATTTCCCAAACTACTGTGATAAGCAGCAACATAAGTTGTGTTTGCGGCAATGGTTACAGCAGTATCAAAAAGCACACTCTGCCATCCACTGTCTGTTTCGTTTATAAACGCATTTGAAGCCAGCAGTGTTCCATCAGTGGAATAAAGCTGTGCAGTATGCGTTCCGATATTACCGGAAGTTTTATAGAATCTGATTCCTGTAGCATTTCCATCAACGGTTGTCTGGAATTTAACACCCAGTTCAATGCCGTCTGTATTATCATTAAATGTTTGACTGGTAGGGACCTGCTTGGTAAATATACTGAGCGATCCCGTATGCAGCGTGGCCACCGCACTTCCCTCTTTCTTACATGAAATACCAATGAGAAAAATACTTAATAACGTGAATACCACCTTAATAAAAGTCGAATTCAGTACACCAATTTTCGTTTTCATACCCGTTTCTTTAATTTGTTTTTTACTTAATCTTCGTTCAAAGGTTTTTCTCACAGGTATTGGTCTTAAAATACGTTCTGAAAATCAATCAGAAGATAAAATGTATTAAAAAACCGGGTTTTTCACATTGTATTAACTTTTGTGTAACACAATGGCGAAATTAAAGGCCTGGATTATTAATAAAAACAGGACTCAAAGGAAAATTGGAGGATGTATACCGTATGATTCCCGGAATACAGACGTTGGGATTTTCAAAGATAACGGGAGGCTGTAACTATTGCATTGTAAAGATAATAATCATTCCCGTAAAGTCATAGGGGGTTTTACTAAGAAAAATAACGATGTCCTGTTAATAATATCATTATGGAAACATATCTCATGCGCCCGGTTGATAACCGTCATAATTTATATAGCAGGATAAAAATAGCTTTCCGGAAATTTATCCATCGGGATTCTCACCGGGATAAAGGCTGGTAAGGTAACAGAGGAAGGATCTGTTTTCAAAATACAAGGGCATGGAAAGTTTTCCCATCAGTGGCACCTATACAGATCTTTACGAACTGACCATGGGGGAAGCGTATTTCCTGGAAGGCAGGAAAGACGATGCCGCCTGTTTTGACTATTTTTTTCGCAAGGTGCCCAACGCGGGCGGCTATGTTTTGTTTGCCGGGCTGCAGGATCTCCTGGAGGTACTAGAAACCCTGCATTTCACCGATACCGATATCGCATTCCTCCGGAAACTGCATTTCCGGCCGGCCTATATTGATTTCCTCCGGGGTTTTCAATTTCGCGGATCCGTATATTCCGTTATGGAGGGTGAAGTCATATTTCCCAATTGCCCCATACTCCGTGTGGAGGGTACCCTTTTCGAAACACAGCTGGTGGAAACCCTGCTGCTGAATCTGTTGAATTTCGAATCCCTGATAGCCACCAAAGCATCCCGTATGCGGCATGTTGCCGGCAAGCGCCTGTTAAGTGATTTTGGCCTGCGCAGGGCACATGGACCCGGCGGGGTGCTCGCTGCCCGGGCCGCAATTGTGGGAGGTTTTGACAGTACCAGTAATGTTTATGCGGCCGGTTTGTATGATATAGAGGCCGTGGGAACCATGGCCCATTCTTATATAGAAAGTTATGACTCGGAGTTGGAGGCGTTCCGCGCCTTTGCAAGATCACGCCCTGACCATTGCATATTCCTGACAGATACTTATAGCACCCTCCTCAGCGGATTGCCGAACGCCATCACGGTAGCGAAGGAACTGGAAAAACAGGGACGCCGGGCGGCGGGCATCCGGCTGGATAGCGGCGACCTGGCCTGGCTTTCAAAAAATGCCCGCACCCTGCTGGACAGGGAAGGACTATCCTACATGAAGATCGTAGCTTCCAACCAACTGGATGAATACGTGATCAGGAGTCTGCTGGAGCAGGGAGCGCCCATCGATGTTTTCGGGGTAGGCACCCGGCTGGTAACGGGTCAGCCGGATGCATCCCTGGATGGTGTATATAAGTTATCCATGGCAGCAGGCAGGCCGCGGCTGAAATTATCGGAAAGCATACAAAAAGTAACATTGCCCGGCATCAAACAGGTATGGCGGGTTATGAACCAGAACGGGCAATTTTTCGGGGCAGATGCGATCGGGTTATCCGGCGAAGAATACCCGGACAGGATATACGATCCTTTCGAAATTGGCAAGTCGCTGGAAATCGGGCAATACAGCCTGACCCCTTTGCTGCAACCAGTGATGGAGCATGGGAAACGTTTGTCACAGCCCCCAGCCCTGCATGAGATTGCCGCGTACGCCGCCGGGCGTCTGGCGCTATTGCCGGAAGAATATAAACGATTTGAAAACCCGCATACGTACAAAACAGGTATCAGTAAAAAACTCATGGAGATGAGGAACCACCTGAGAAACCAGCATAAAACAGGAAAAAATGAGAGCCCTGATATTGGTGGATATTCAAAATGACTTTTTACCAGGTGGACCCCTGCCCGTACCGGAAGGCGATACCATCATACCCCTGGTGAACCAACTGCAGGATCGTTTCGACCTGGTCGTCGCCACGCAGGACTGGCACCCCGCCGGTCACAAAAGCTTTGCCTCCGGACATCCAGGGAAAAAAGCATTTGATACCATCATCCTGCAGGGTGTGCAACAGACCCTCTGGCCCGATCACTGCGTACAAGGCACTGTAGGCGCCGGCTTTCCCACCCTGCTGAACATGAATAAACCGGAAGCCATTTTCCGGAAAGGCATGGATCCTGAAATAGACAGCTACAGTGGTTTTTATGATAACGGACATCTCAAGTCAACCGGGCTGGCCGGTTATCTTCGCGAAAAAAATGTGACCGGTGTATACCTGGCAGGCCTGGCAGGCGATATTTGTGTCTTCTCTACCGGTATGGACAGCCTTAAAGAAAACTTTTTCACATTCATTATTGAAGATGCCACCCGGCCGCTCAACCGGGAGCATTTCAGAAAACTCATGCAGGACTTCCCGGCAAATGGCGGAAAGCTGATTCAAAGCCAGGACCTTTAGAAGATGAGAACCGGTGCCTGCATGAACTGAATGGTTCCTGCATCGGGAGAACGGGTGTGCCGGATCTTTTCCATTTCGTCAGGGTGATAAAATCCGATCATTGGGAAAACGTAAACGACAGGCGGGGGAAATGAATCCTGAATCATTACTCCCTGATCAGTGTATTTACCGGGTTCGCCGTAGCAGCTTTAATTGCCTGAAAGCTTACTGTGATTAACGCGATCATGACGGATGCCAATCCGCCGGCTAAAAAAATCCACCAGCTTAAGTGAATGCGGAAAGCATAGTTCTGCAGCCATTGATGCATGAAATACCAGGTTACAGGTACAGCCATAACAAATGCCAGTGAAATCAGCAGGACAAATTCTTTCGAAAAAAGGTACACGATATGGGAGGCTGTTGCGCCCAGCACTTTGCGGATACCCACTTCTTTAATCCGCTGAACGGCCATGAAGGATGCTAAGCCATACAGTCCCAGGCAGCTCAGTAATATGGCAATAAAGGCAAAGATTTTATACAAATGGGCCAACTGGTTTTCCTGTTTATAAAAGCTTTCAATTTTATCATCCAGGAACTTATATTCGAATACAAAATCAGGGTAGGTGCTGTTCCATATTTTTTCCAGGGAACGCATGACAGGCATTACATCCTTTGCAGCAAATTTTATGGAAGCTTCGTTATAGTATTTTTTCCAACTGGTTATAATTACCGGTGCATTCCCGTCACGGAAGGACCGGGTATGGAAATCCTTTACGACACCCACAATAGGTCCTTTGAGTTTTTCATTAAAGCTGATTTCCCGGTTCAATGCATCCTGCGGGTTTTGGATACCCAGATTTTTTACCAACATCTCGTTTACCAGGAACTCCCGCACCGTATCCGAGGCTTCCATATTTCTTCCGGCAACCAGGGGCAGGTGAAACAAGGGAATATAATCGTTATCTGCCAGCTTAAAGATCGAATAGAAATCCACCATTTTTATGGCGTGATTGAAATAGAACATGGACCAGCTGTTATCCTCATCTTCAACAGGTGTATTGTCATCAAAACTAATATGCTGAATTCCATGGATGCTTTTTAGTTCCTGCCTCAGATAACCCATCCGGCTGTTGCTTATACTATCTGTAGGGAGGGGAATGTTTACAATCGCTTCCTTATCAAATCCCAGGGGCTGGCCTGTAAAAAAATCCATTTGTTTCACAATGACCATCGTCCCGATAATCAGCGATTGCGCAATCACGAATTGAAACACGACCAGGCCCCTGCGAAGGGAAATGCCTTTTTTACTTTTTGCAGCCGGCTTACTTTTTAATGCATGGATCGGGTTAAAACCGGAAAGAACCACAGCCGGATAAAATCCGGCCAGTCCGGTAACTGCCATACACAGCAGAAAAAGAAAAAAAACCATGGATAATGCATTGGCGGAACTGAAGCGCAAAGGGAGTTCCAGGATCCTGTTGACATAGGGCAGCACGGCCCAGGTAACAGCCAGAGCCAGGACGACAGATACCATCACGAGCAGGAAAGTCTCTGCAAGAAACTGTAACTGCAATTGCCGCTGATTGCTGCCCAATACTTTTCTTACACCAACCTCTTTGGCACGGTTTACTGCAATCGCCGTTGAAAGATTAATAAAATTTACACAGGCGATCAGCAAAATAAATGCCGCGATCAGCCACAATATGCTGATCATGGTATAACTGATGTTTTTGTTGCTGTAACTGCCCACCTCCGTATCATAATGGGCATCACCCAGAAACTGCAGGGTTTGCTGGTCCTTATTGCCGGCTGTTTTGAGTTTTGCGGAATATGCCCGCAATTGTTTATCGAAACCGGAGGCTGATACATTGGGAGGCAGTAAAATAAAACAGCCGAATTGCCCCCGGGTACCATCGTAGTCCGTTGAATGTAAATATTCTTTCGTAAACCCCGTTCCATAAGAAATCACTGCTTTAAACTGAAAATCGGTATTGGCCGGTATGGTGGCAAGAATGCCGGTAACTTCCAGGAGATCGGTATTATTTAATTTTATCGTTTTGCCCATGGCCTGTCTCCAGTTTCCATAGTATTTTTCTGCGGTTTCTTTAGTCAGCAACACATGGTCCGGGTCTTTTAACGATTCACAGGAACCTGCCAGTAATGGAAAATCAAATATGCTGAAGAATGAAGGGCTGGTGTAGAAAACGCCGTTTTCTTCCTTAAATTTATTAACGGTTTCATTTTTGCTGTTTAATAAAACCAGCTGATCATTATGATCGGCAAACAGGGGCGCTACCTGTTTTACCTGCGGAAAGAAATTTTTTATAGCGTTGGGAAATCCAAATGGTACGCCCTTGCCTTTAAAAATTACTTTCGAATCGGCATGATGATATTCAGTAAGCACCCGGTAAATGGCATTCTTATTCTTATGAAAATTATCAAAGCTGGCATGGAACTGAATCATGATAAACAGGATCATACAAACAGATATGCCCAAGGCTAATCCTGCAATATTTAAAATACTGTAGGTTTTATTTCTCGCCAGGCTCCTGAAAGCTGTCCTCAAATAGTTATTAGACATACGTGCTGTTTTTGAACCACCCGGAACAGATGGCCCCTAAGAAAATGCCAGTTACCTATATTGTTATGAATCAGCAAACTAAAATCTAACTGGCGAATCAGACTGCCCATTTTTGATACAGTTAGTGTTCGTTCTGAGCCGGGCACATGTTACCATATTCCCTACCCGTGAAGAGTTAAATTTCCAAAACCATCCCGTTCACCATGATCCCGGACGAAACATTCGATATGGGTATGGTACCCGTCCGGTTGCAGATGACATGGACTACCAACTTCCCTATGCATTTACCGGTAAGATCAATAAACAAACTGTCGGGTAAAAACCCTGACATTTGCAGGGAAGAACCCGTTTTACTGGTATGTATTTTGACAGAAAGTTAATGCCAGCCAGCCCCCTATGTCAAACCACGGGCTTTTTTTGGTTCCACTTCAGTTTGATAATTAAATATGCAGCAGTTGACCTTCGTGGAACAATTCATTCACGGAAAATTATTTCCTTGTTTATTACTGCTTTTTTTCAGTACGCCTTCCCATGCCCAAAACAATTCCGGCAATCTGGTGGTTCCCGTGGTCATTCATATCATCAGCGAGAATCCGGATAGCATCACTGACCAGCAGATGATGGATGCCATAGCAGATCTCAACGCAGCATTTGCCCATACCGGGCCCTATGCAGCGGGCCCGGACGGAGTCAATACCGGTATTCGTTTTTGCCTGGCTAATAGGGGCCCTGACGGAGGGAATACAACCGGCATTACAAGAACCCGTTCGGTCTTAAGCAATTTCGACAGCGATCTGGAAAATAACCGTTTAAAAAATTTAGTTTCCTGGAACACCCGTGCATATTGCAATATCTGGTATGTAGCCGGAATCAAAAATGAATACCTGACCCGGTTTTCCTGTGGCAGCTGGTCAAGGCGGAATGATATCGGTTATGGTACTTTTGATTCCACCGGGGATTTCCGCGATGGGATTGTCACCAAAGATTTTGGCTCTTCCCTGGCTTCCCTGATGGGTTCCTGGCTTGGACTGAAATACACTTTTGTGCCAGGAAGCTGCACCAATAATAATTGCAATACCGATGGAGACGGCGTCTGCGATACGCCGCCTGCTTCCGTTCCGGGTTCCTCCTGTACCGCTGTGCAGAATTCCTGCAGCTCCGATACGCTGAGCGGATTTACCCGGGATATGCCGGACCTGACTTCGAATTTCATGAGTTTAAGCGGACCCTGCACCAATGCATTCACTGCCGGACAGGCGGCTAAAATGCGCAATAACCTCAACACGGTCAGAAACACGTTACTATCCGGGAACAGATGCGATGCACCCTGTGCTGAAAATATTACCGCCCGGTTTACCCGGGATAACTGGTCTCCCAAAACAGGTGACCTGATTAATTTCACCAGTGTATCTGCCGGCGGTTCAAACTACCAATGGTCCTTAAATGGCGTCGTAGCCGGCACCAACAGCCCGAACCTTTCCATGGTATTTCCATCGGGGGGGAAATTCACGGTTACATTAAAAGTCTATAATGCCAACCCTGGGTGTTTTGCCAGCTATTCTGATGATATCATTGTAAACTGCGGTGTGATGGCCCGGTTTACACCGGGTGTCCGTGAAATTGCATCCAAAGATTCCATTTTGCTGGACAGCATTTTATTCAGCAACAGATCGGTCAATGCCACTGCTTATCAATGGTGGATGAGCAATGACAAAGGAATGGCACCTCAGGTGGTCAGCACCGAATACAATTATGATCAATCCTATAAAATACCCGGATCCTATTCCATATGGCTGATCGCGACGAATGGTACCTGCAGTGATACGACAGAAAAATTCAATTTCCCGGTTTATGACCCGACAGTTGATGGAGCGGTCAGTTTAAATGATGTTCAGTGTTACCAGGAGACAAAGATCATCGCAACCTTTAATGTATGCGATGGAGGCTATGCACCCATACCCACAGGCACGCCGGTCACTTTTTACGACGCAGACCCGCGAAACAGCGATGCCCATAAACTTTCGCCCGTTTTTTATACAACAGCCCCTGTTGCGGGCAGCTGCTGCGGTTCATTTACCACCATTCTCAATGTCAATAAGCCCGGCCTGAATCAATTATTTGCCGTTTTTAACGATAATGGAAATGTCATTCCCATTAAACTTCCGAACACGAACCTGCCGGAATTAAACTATGCCAATAATATGGGTTCCCGGAGTAATTTTCAATTTCGCGTAGCCGCTGTTCCGGACAGTGCAACCCTGCTACCCGGCGACACCCTGCTGTTAAGCGCAAAAGCGGGGCCTGGTGTCGTGTCTTCATATAACTGGAGTAACGCGCAGGACTTAAGTTGCACGGCCTGCGACAGCACCTTTTTTATTGCTGAGTACAAGGTATACAACTCCACAAAAGAAATCACGGCAACCAGCTCGTATGGCTGTGCTGACAGTTCGTTTACCGTATTACATATACCACTTGCAGACGATTACCAGGTTACGCTGGATCACCTGGATTGTGCAGGTACCGACAGCCTTCATGTAGCATTTACCATTTGCAATCAATTTAAAAGGGGCAGTATCCCAAAGGGATTAAGGGTATTTTTTTATGACGCAGATCCGTCCGGAACAGATGCACATCTGCTGGAACCGGTCTTTTCCACGGCTGAAACGAATCCGGTCAGGTGCGCTCCCAACGAATTTTTTATAAACCGCTCAACAACTGGTCACGTTTTCGCAGTCGTCAATGAAAAAGGGCTGAATAACGCAGGTTATCCCGGAATCTTTTATGATGAAGTCAGGTTCGATAACAATCAGGACACCATTCCGGTGACTCCTTTTGTAGTAACCATCACTCCGGCTGACACAACCATATCCCGTTTAACCAGCGTAAATCTATTTACGCAAATCAGCGGAGGACAGCCCACTAACTATAAATGGGAGCCGGTTCAATTTCTGTCCTGTTCGGATTGTCCCGATCCGGTAGCCACGCCGGATAAAAGAACAGCATACCAGCTAACCGTACAAAATGCCTATGCCTGCACGGCGACCGGAACCACGTACATTAAAATATTTTCCGGAGGCAGGGTAAATATTCCCAACGGGTTTTCACCCAACAATGATGGGCGCAATGATGTATTCTATATTCTTGGCGGCGAGGAAGTTAAAATGCTGAAAGATTTCTCCATATTTAACAGGTGGGGACAGAAAGTATTTCAGGTTCAGAATGCAGAGGCCAATGATCCCAAATTCGGCTGGAGCGGTTATCTGAACGGAAAACCGGCTGATACAGGAACTTATGTATATTTTGTCAGGATCGCGTTTACTGATGGCACCGAGCAGTTGTTCAAAGGGACCGTTACCCTGATACGCTGATGATTCTTCTTAATTAACTACCTGATCCGGCCAAATCGAAAATACCTACTTATATTTCTTTTGCATATCATCATAAAAACTCCTGAGGATATAAAAAGCTTTTTTCTTTTCCCCTGTTTCAGAAATCAACCCTTTGCGATTCCAGAAATCCTGGAAATAGGGATGCTGGCGGCGGGGTGAGCGGAAGTCCACCAGAATCCAGGGCGTCATACCTCGCAGCCCGCTGATGGCAGTTAACATGGTAATTTGATTTTTGTAAAGGAGTTCCTGGTATTCTTCACTCCATCTGGTTTCACTGTCTGCATGATAACCCCCCAGCGCAGATGCACCAAACTCCGTTATGACCACCGGCTTATTGTATTTTATATCAAAGCGGTAATTGAGCATATCTTTTGTGCTGCTCCAGTACCAGCCGGCGTATTCGTTAAAACTTACGAGGTCCAGCTGATCACCCAGCGGATCATCCACCACCACATTGTTTCCCGTACGGTGGATTTCCAATGCCGCAGATACCAGCCGGGTATGATCCAGCAAATGCGCCCTGGCAGCCAGTTTACCCATAAAAATATTTCTGGGATCGCTGATGGGTGTTTCATTGCCTACAGACCATACGATCACACTGGCGCGGTTTTTATCCCTGTTTATCAAATCGGTCAACTGCTTTTCTGCATTCAGGTAAGTATCCGGATTTAACCAGGAGATGGTCCAGTACACGGGCACTTCGGCCCATACCAGAATGCCCATTTCGTCAGCCAGTCTTAACATCAGCTCGTTGTGCGGATAATGTGCCAGCCGCACGTAATTACCATGGAGCTCCTTTACCCATTGGAGCATCATCCGTATATCGGCCTCGCCCCTTAACCTGCCGGGTATCAGCGGGTTTTCATCATGCATGGCGATGCCCCTCAGAAAAATGGATTTTCCATTCAGTAAAATATCCTGCCCCCGGGTTTCAATGGTGCGAAAGCCGATTTTATCAGTCACTTTGTCCGGCCCGGCGGTTATTTCTACGGCATACAGTTTGGGGTTATCCGGCGTCCAGTAATTCAAATTTTTAACAGGAAAACCAAGCAGGGCTTTCCCGGCAGAATCTGTTGTTACTGTCTGTTTAACATGCGCTTCCGGGATACTGACTGTAATGGTTTGTACTTTGCCTGCTCCGGCCAATTGAACAAACCCTTCGATCCTGTTCAGGTTCCCTTTAGCCAGTTGAATTGTATAATCTTCAATATAAGTGGCCGGCACTTCTGCCAGTAATACATCCCTTGTGATGCCGCCATAGTTCCACCAGTCAGTATTTACGGTTGGAATTTCATCCGGGTGACGGGTATTATCTGCCTTTACAACTACAACGTTTTCGCCCTTTTTCAGCCTGCCGGTTACATCAAACTGAAAGGGGGTAAATCCGCCTTTATGAATGCCCAGTTTTTTACCATTCAGGTAAACATGTGCCTCATAATTGACAGCTCCGAAATAAAGAAAATATCTCTTATCGCCGGCAGGATCTGCATTGAATTTACGGCGCAGCCAGACCGTCCCTTCATAAAATGATAATTTTTCCGCCTGGGAATTCCAGTCACCCGGAATGCTTAATGCGGGCTCCAGATCAAAATCGTATTCCACCCAGTCACCCTTATCTTTTGGCTTTCTGTCATCATAAAAACCGCCACTGCCTGATTCAGACTGATCGAAAGGAATATGCCGGTAATCATAATAACCCGTTTCATAGGGATCTATAATATAATTCCACCGGCCGTCCAGGCTGATATGGTTGCGGCCATAGATATTCTGCAGATTCGCTGACTGGCCATACCCGGGTGAATTGATGGAAAGCAGGATTACAAATAAACTCAACAGGCATTTTGGACATTTTATTGAAGCAGGCATCATTTGGATCTGATTATATGTTTTATTCTTGCTTTTCAATTTATGGACATCAAGTCAAAGATATTCTCAATTTTTATTTCATTTCGAAATAACCAGTCCCTTTTAAATATCTGCGTACCTCCAGGAAGGAACTCTTCTTAAGCCCCTGATTCAGACTGAATGGCTGTTTTAAAGCACTTTCATTACCATTTTTGTAAGCTGACAGTTAAATGACAGGGGAAATGATTCCTGGATTCAAATCACAAAGGGTCATCAATGCGGATGCTGCTGATCGTGCAGATGGAAATCATTTATTGCAACTGGGCTGCGGTAAAGGGAGGTGCACAGGAAACAGTAAACTCACGAGGCTTTTTTAACACTGCCCTGCAGGCTTTCGAAAGCTCTGTGACGAGACGCGCAAATGTTACCGGATTTTCAAGCATAACATTTGAAATCATAATCGTCGGAATTTTCCTTTCCAATGTATCAACAGACCGAATCAGGTTTTTCATCACCTGTCCCTGCGCCTGTAGATCAGGGCCATAAATTTCTATATATAGTTTGCCGGGCAGCGCGATGTCGATATGTTGATGCCCGTCAAAATATTCCAGGACAAGCGGAAAATTTACTGACTTCAATGCGAGGTATAAATCTACGACCCGGGCAGACGCACCGGATTCCCCGATAAGATACTGATCCTTCATACAGAGGGAATAACCATATAAACGCTTTGAGAATTCATGTACGCCCCGGGATAAGGGTTGCCCGCACTCCAGGCATCGGTGAACCGTTTTCATAGTCATGATTTAAGAC
>DHWT01000044.1:12962-26054 GCA_002413325.1 Chitinophagaceae bacterium UBA5175
GATTCTGACGATAAGAGCCCTGAAATCATGTAAAATTTTTCGTGCCTGCAGCAAAAAGGAATTTTGCATTTTCCGTAGCGCGATCTGTTTAAATCGCTTGCAGGTGCAGCCTTCGGTAAATTAAAGTGTCTGCTATACCTTCCATCCGGTTAAATCCCTGTTCCCGGGACACCCGGAATCCACACCTTTTCTGCGGGATCCCGTTATTTCACCGTGAAAATAATATTCGGTAATTTGTAACACATAAACAATCTCCGGGGTACATGAATCCTGAATCACGATCATGAAAGATCTGGAACCGATATTAAATGTTTTATGTAATTACCAGGCAGGTCTGGTACTGAGTACCGATGAAATTGCCATACTGAGTGAATGGCTGAAAGATTCGGAGAAAAACCAGCAATTATTTAAGGAGCTGGGTAACTGGACGAGAATCTATATGGGGAATATTGACGGTAACCCACGGGAGTATATTCAGGGACGGCTGATCGAAGCGGAAGAGACCGGCGGATGACTCCCGGCACTTACCACTACAACCGGATCGAAAAGTAAGCGGACACAAAAATCAGTTTTATGAATTTGATGGTAGATTATTTGGATAACGAATGCATCTACCGGGTCCGGTTTAAAAAATAAAAATATGCCGTTCCAGCCAGGATCAGGCCATTACCCTTGCAGGACCCTATCAAATAATCCGGCGGCACCGTTTTACAATTGCTCCCAAACCTGTTTTGCGAAATCTTCCAGCGAAGGGTCCCGGGCCCCCATCAGCAGCAATACGCAGTCACTGGTAAAATGGGGACGAACTGTTTCCAGGAAATCATTCCGGTCTTCCACAAAGAATGCCGGTTTGTCCATCGCTTTGAGGTCCCGGATCAGGTCGCCGGCAGAAATATCTTTTACAGCCGTACCCCCCGCGTAGAAAATTTCACTCATCCAAATTTCATCTCCGGGCCGCAATACACGGCCGATCTCCGTTACAAAATCATGCCGCAGAAAACGCGTGGGTCCATATCCGTGAGGCTGGAACCAGGCAATGACTTTCGGAGCGATATCCTGGCAGGCTTCGATGGATACGGCGCATTTGACCGGGTTGTGGGCATAGTCATCAATCAGCCAGACCCCCTTTTTATTCCCCAATACCTGGTGCCGCCGGTAGATGCCTTCATAAGTTTTCAACGCTTCGGCACAAACCCTCAGATCAACGCCCAACTGGCTGGCTACGGCCGTTGCAGCCAGTGCATTTTCCATATTATGTTTGCCGACCGTATTCAGTGTAAATTCAATACCGTTAATATTGAAAGAAACTGCAAGTCCCTGCTGACTGAATCCGCTGGCCTGGTAGCCCGCAGGAAAGGATGGGTCTGTGGAAAAATCCTGCGCGGTATTCCGGGATAATTGCCGGGCCCCGGTTTGCGCCTGGTTGACTACAAACAGCCGCTGTGTATTGTTTCTGAATTCCTGGAATATGTCCATCAGTGCGTCCATTTCCTTGTGATCTTTATCCACATTCAGCAATACGCCCACCTCCGGTTTGTACTGTACGATGGATCCGTCACTTTCGTCGGCTTCGATGACCAGCCATTCGCCGCTGCCCGCTTTGGCGTTACCGATGCGGCCTTCTTTCATAATACGAACCAGTCCGGCCCCGCTGATGATGCCGGGTTCCATGCCGGCATATTGCAGGATATCGAAGAGCATGGCGCAGGTAGTGCTTTTCCCGCTGGTGCCTCCGATCGCGACGGTCTTTTTGCTGGCAGCAATCAGCGCCAGCAATTCGGATCGTCTGATGATCGGGATGTTTAATTGCTTTGCCTTTTGCACTTCCGCAACGGTATCCTCCACCGCAGTGGAAACTACGACCAGGTCGGTCGCAGAGCTGATTCCTTCGCCATTCTGGAGAAAACACCGGATGCCCAAAGCCTCTAATTTTTCACGGGTATCATTAAACGTACCGGGTAAGAAATACCGGTCGGATCCGGATACCGCTTTGCCGGTACCGGCAAGCCATTGTGCAATGGCGCTCATACCCGTTCCTGCGATCCCGATAAAAAAAGCTGATTTGAAATCTGAAAGAACAGAAATCATGATCCATTATTTACTGCAAATAAAGGGATTTATCCGCGCAGTTCCGGCACGAATACCCTTTTAGTATTTCCAATAACAGTAATTTCCATCACGTAAATAAAATCCTCCTGTCTGCCCGAACCTGCAAAAATCAATCCTTTATTTCGTGCTTAATGCCCCCTGCATACTGAACAATAATCGATCGTTACGTTTTATAAACGCGGTTTCAGATTCCATCGCAGCAGCGATTTCCGCCTGAAAAGCCGTCTATCCGGTGGCGTCTACCCGGGTCGCCTGTACATTTTCAATATGAAACAGGCAGCTGGATGACAGGATTGCAGCACATCGGTTTTTCAGTGGAGGGTTACCCGGTGGACAGAAACAACGCAGGTTGAAATTAAAAACCGCATTAGAAAGTTTCCTGGATGTTGAAGTAAATACCACTGGAGGATAAGCCCCTGCCATAATCAACACAAATATTGGTTCTGTCTTTCTTATTCATATTAATTCTCAGGCCAAATCCATAACCGGGGGCCACGGAGGAAAACAAACCCTGACCGGTGGTTGAATTGCTGGCCGTCGTCACATTGAGGAATGCCACGGCCCCGAATAAACCGTTCCGTGAAATCGGCAGGCGGTACTCTGATTCGCCATACATCATATTTTCTCCTCTCAGACGACCCTGCACGTATCCCCTGCCTGAACGGCCGTAGGTGTCCCAGCCAATCGACGGCAGGGCCAGGTAAGGAACTCTTCCGCTGGTTACGAACTGCCCCCAGGTCCAGAATGCCAGGACATTGCCGGGTTTGCTTTTTCGAAGCGGAATATAATTGCGCCATTCATAATACAGCATGGTACTGTTCTTTGTTCCGCCAAAGATTTGCTGGTTCACCCTGAAACTCAGATAGGCATACGTTCCCTTATACGCATTGATCGGATTATCCCGGCTGTCCTCGATGATATTCACAGACAGTCCATTTGTTGAATAATGAGTCGGGTCAAATCCGTTCTTTTTAGAATAGAAATAATTGGAGGTAATAAATGCATTGGGGGTGTCGAGCTTTAAGGATTCGTCTTCAATACTGCTATGGGCATCAATATGAACGCCCACTCCTGCATACCAGTGAGGAAAAACCTGTTTCACGAAGGTTTCATATACACGGATATAATTGTACCGCATCGGCTGGGCGAGCACCGACTTGCTCAGTTCCGTACCATTGATGTTAAAACCCACGTCAGCATTCAGATCATAAATCCCCAGTCCATAGGTCGGCTGCGCAAAGATGAGAAACCGGATGTCTCCCTGAATAAACCATTTATTTCCCGGCAGGTAGATATTGGACCGGAGACATAACAATAACTGTTCTTTGGTGGTAAGCGAAAGAGACATCAGGGCGGAAGACAACTGGGTGTTCTCCCGGTTACCCAGCAGGCTCGACATGCTGACCGCCGCACCGAGCACAAATCCATTTGCCGGCCCGTATCCGACAATCGGGAGTAATGAAACATTCCTGACCCCGCGTACAACGGTATCGCTTCTGGGTGGCCCCTGTTTATTTAACCATTTTCGGATGACGTCTATCAGATCAACCGGGTTAACGGTATTCTGGGGATTCTGACCGGCTGGCAGGGGATCCTGCGCATGTCCCCGTAAATTAAAAATCAACAGTAGGGCAACAGCCGTTAACAGCCTGGAGATATTCTGATTAAACCGGTTAATCCTCATTTAACAGTAAAATGAAAAATGAAATTTTGTTGAAATAAGCTGACACAAAAATGAAATTCCCTTTTTTGAAAAGATACGGAATTATGTAATGAGTTTTATCCTGTCCAGATGATTTTAAACTGTTTCCTTCTTTGATTTGATTACGGCATTCAACGGTTCGCGTCTATTGGACTTTTCTAATACCTTTGATACCGGCCCTGTGCTGAAATTAAGTCATGCATCCAAAAAAAACGAGGCCTATGCGGATCTTACTCCTGTGGATATTCATTTCCGCCGCCAGACAAACAGCGTTCTGTCAGGGAGCGCATTCCACCGGCTTCAAACCGGAGGCTTATGGTTTTCATTTTGTAAATGCATTTGCCAATACTTTTTTCGATCAGCAGGGAATCAGGATATCCGTATCCGGTTGCAGCGGCGGCATGTGTTATGCAGCGCTGGATTATTATAACCGGAACATGATGGCTCCCAAACAAAGTTATCAGCCACCGGACAACAGTCTGCTCTACGACTATTTCTATAGCAGGCAGTTGACTTCGCTTTTCGAAAATACAGACAAATGGCAGGAGCTGACGGCGAATCCTTTCGGCTGGCAGAATCATGAATTTTTTAACTGGGGACTCCAGGGGACTTATGGCGGAAGGCTGCAGGAGCTGAAGAGCTATATTGACAAAGGGATACCGGTTCCCCTCGGATTATTTGAAATCGCAGACGGCCGATCCCTTCCGGATAACCAGGTAATAGCCATCGGATATGATTGCGGCCGCTACCAGGGTATCTTAGGCGATTACATGGAAGATGTAAAAATATACTGTTATAACCCGGCCTACCCGGATATGATTTCAACCCTTCAGGTCAATAAGACCCGGCATTATTATTACTGGAAGGATCATGAAATCAACGGTGACCATTATGCGGGCTATTTTGTGGATACCCGTTATGTTGCCGCTACGCCTCCTCCAGATCCCTCTTCGGCAGCCAGCCAGCCCGACTGCAATGCCCAGGAACTGGTCGTTACTTTCAAAAGCGGGGACTATGGTCTGCGGGGCGGGGACGACAACTGCCATGTCATGCTCCAGTTCAATGACGGCACCGTGCAGCAGTTTCTGAACGTAAACCGGAGCCAGCCCTGGCCGGCTAACACTACCCATACGGCGGAATTATGGTTAGCGGATCCCCTTCCGCTGAGTGCATTCAAAAACATCATTTTTTATACGAAATCCTGCGATGGTTCGAACGGGATCCCGTGCAACAACTGGAACCTGAACCAAGTGACCATCACGGCCAGGGGGGGATTTCCTGATGCAATCGTATTAACCCAGATAGGCAATCCGTTGCTTAAACGATTTTCAGGAAAAGACTTCAGCGGCACTTATTATTTTACAAACCTCCCGGCTTGTACACCCGGAAACGGAAATGTCAATATGGAAGAACCGGAAACCGGCAGTGCGACAACAAATCAGCTGCTCATTAATATCAGAACGGGAAATGATGACTTACAGGGCGGCGACGATAACCTGAGTATTTCGGTCAGCTATCGCGACGGAACCAGTCAGACCTTTTCCAATGTCAATGCAGGCATTAACTGGCCCGTTAACTCAACGAATACGGCCACCATTAACCTGAATAAAACGGTTCACCGGTCTGATATCATGCGCCTGGAACTACGCACCAAAAACTGCCAGGAAGGTTCCTGTGACAACTGGAGTTTTCAGGGCATTACGGTTACGGCTAAGGGATATAATACGGAACAGGTTATTTATCAGCAGTCGGGCAATCCCATCTACCTGTTTACAGGCAGCAATAATGTGTACAGTATTGTACTGAAAAAGAATTAAACACAAAGATGCCGGCGGAACATTAGAATATCATTACGATTGAACGCTATTTGCCCATCCTGTAACTGGTGTAGATTTGAAAACTGGCCGCTTTGGTTCCAAAATTTCCCTGCATAAAACCGGTGAAATGTTTTACGGTCATATGATAAGTGATAGAAAAATAAGATATGGGAAAGATGCTATAAGTATTTTGCATGGTATAGTTACTTTCAGGATTTACGAGCATATTCAGGGAGAACTTTAACCCATACTGCGTCTGATACCGATTACTCCAAAGCGATTCCGTATAGATTCCAATAACTCCGGTAAGGTTGTTTTTAAAGATGATATTGGCAGCAGTATCCGCCAGTGCCCTCCTGAATTTGTAATAATCACCAAATTCTTTTTGCAGCGCTACTTCGAAACCCAGAAACCGCCATTCCATCCGGCGAAGCGTCTTTACCCCGTTCATACCGGCAGATAAACCAAAACTACCAAAGGAATACCTGTTGGCCGGAATATGATAAAATGTATCAATAGGCTTGTCTCCTCCACCTATAAATCCTGCCGATCCCGGTGTATAATGCGAATTATAGAAATTCGACATGCCATAGGTACCGAGCGTTATATCAGCTCCGTAATACGCCTGGATTTTGCCCAGATTTTGGCTGCGGTACATGCTGGCCTGGCCGGCGTGAACCCAGTCCTGTCCTTTATCGTTTGCCGTGCCGGTTGAATAGAGCAGGCTCCCATATACCGCACTTTTGAGAGAATCAGATTTGAAGGGAATGGTATGATAAGGTATGTTCTGGGAATCGGTAGGGCTTAAATACATACCCTGACGATGAGCCAGGCAACCCGCCAATAAAAAATAGACCCAGGGTAATATTACAACGGTCCCGGCTTTTTTCATTTGAGATAGGTAAATTACGAAAAATTGTAACCCACGCAGCTGACATGAATTACGGGAATAATATAAATCATATGGACGCCGGTACAAACCTTCAAAGATTTATAGATGCCCAGCATAACAACTATAAGCATGCGCTGTCAGAAATCCGGAGCGGCAAAAAAAGAACCCATTGGATGTGGTTTATCTTTCCCCAGATTCAGGGCCTGGGATTCAGCGAGATGTCCCTACATTATGCGTTAAGAAATTTGAAGGAAGCGGATGCATTTCTGCACCACCCGGTCCTGGGAAGCAGACTGGTAAACATATGCAGGGTGCTCCTGGACCAGCCGGATCACAGCGCCCATAATATTTTTGGAAGTCCGGATGACCAGAAACTGAAATCCTCCATGACGCTATTTTCTTCCATCCCGAATGCCAGTCCGGTCTTTCAATCAGTACTGGACCGGTTTTTCAATGGAATGAAAGATGACAAAACTTCAGCCATACTGGAAGAGCAAAAGGGCTGAGTGTGTACCAGTTCCCTAAAGGGATATAAAAATGATGTCATACCCTTTTCCTTTCCCGGTATTCAGAAGGCGTGATGGAGAATTTGGATTTGAAGACCGTTGAAAAATAGGCCTGGGTGGAGAAACCCACTTTGTAAGCCACTTCTGAAATGGACAGCTGCTTATCCGTCAGTAAATATTTAGATTTCTGTAACCTGACATTCAAAATATAATCATTCACATTATAACCAACCAGGGCTTTCACTTTCCTGTACAGTTGCACTCTTGAAATTCCTATTTCTTTACAAATAGTATCCACAGAAAAATCCTCATTGGACAAATTGTTTTCCACCAGGGAAGTGAAATGATTAATAAATTTCCGGTCAATTTTTGAAGATAAATTCGACCTGGTTTCTGTTGGAAGTTCACTGGTATAATGCTCACGCAAAACGGACCGGTTCCTCAACAGGTTCTTTATGGTTTCATCCAGATATTCCAGGTTGAAAGGTTTCACAATAAAAGCATCCGCCTTCGACCGGATTCCTTCAATCTGTTCTTCCAGGCTTGCCTTGGCAGTCAGCAACAGGATCGGAATATGTGAGGTACGGATATCCTGTTTCAGTAATTCCGTTACCCTGAGTCCGTTCAGCCCGGGTAATATAATATCAGCGATAATCAGATCCGGAACGATATCATAGGCCAATTCAATTCCTTTTTCCCCGTTTTCAGCAAGATGAATTTCATAATGCGGGCTTAACCTGTTATTCAGGAAGGTCCTCAGGTCTTCACTGTCCTCAATAACCAGAATAGAATTTTCTCTGGCGGTAAAAAGCGATATATCTTTATGCAGATGCAATGGTTCTATATCCGTAGTATAGATTTTGACATCCTCATAAGTATTGGTCATGGAAGGTACTGCGGAGAGTATTTCCTCCGGCCTGAGATGTGCGTTTCCAACCGGCAGCCTGATTTCAAAGCAGGTGCCTCTGCCTTTTTCGCTCTGAAGCAGGATAGTCCCCTGATGCAGTGTTATCAATTCCTTTGATAAGGACAATCCAAGTCCTGTTCCTTTGAATGTTTGGCTATGTCCCTGGTAAAACAGATCAAAAGCATGATTTACCTCTTCAGCCGACATGCCCACACCGGAATCTTCGATTTTTATCCTCACCGTTTGCCCGTCGTCCGAACGGTCGATCAGCAGGTTGATGACTCCGTTTTCAGCAGTATACTTAAACGCATTGGATAGTATATTAAATAATACCTTATCCAGCATGGTTACGTCAAACCATATTTTTAACCCGTCCACTTTACTTACCACATTGAAGGAAATGGACTTTTTCCTGGCCAGCTCGCGGAACGCGTTGGCTATTTCATCTACGAACGCTGATAAATTATTTTCGGAAGCCCTGAGGCTCATTTTACCTTCTTCAATTTTCCTGAAATCCATGAGCTGGTTGATCAGCCGTAAAAGCCGCACCGTATTCTTATGAATGAAGTCCAGGTTGTTCTTAATGGTAAAATGTAATTTGGGGGATGACATGGCATCCTCTAAAGGACCCATAATCAGGGTAAGAGGGGTTCTTAGCTCATGTGAAATGTTCGTAAAAAAATTGAATTTGGCATTGGTTGCTTCTTTTACCTTGGCAACCATTTCAATAAGCTGGTTACGCTGACTGGCAATTTTATCTTTCTTTAATTCGAGTTTCCTGTTTATTTTCCTGTTTTCCTGCAGGTAATACAGTAGGATTCCTCCGAATATCAATGCCAGAGCCAGTGTGATCGAGATGGTGAATATTATCTTAGCCTGATTTCTCGTAGTGGCAATCTGCACTTCAATCATTTTCTGTCCCTTATCAATTTCCTCCTGCTGGGCGAGCACTTTATCATTTTGCAACTTCATGATCCGGACATTCGTAGAATCAATGACAGTGGTTGCCAGGCTGGTCTCCTTATGGAAAGGTTTGTGTTCAAGGATATCAACCGCGGTCTGAATAGCCTCTTTGCCGCCGGTAGGGTATAAAATGGTGGCTTTCAGGATGCCCCTGCTCACCAGGTCTATACCCCCGTCCGGTCCGGATAATCCGTCCACCCCGATTATAAATATTCTATCATTCATCCCCAGTTTCCTGCAGACACGATAAGCCCCTAAAGCGATCCGGTCATTTTGACAAAAAATCAGGTTGATGTCCTGTTGTTTTACTAATTCGTCTGAAAGCTCCCTTTCAGCTTCCAAAGGCTTGCTGTCCCAATTCTGGGACAGCCTTTCCACAAAATTGATTCCCGGGTATTTCTTTAAAAAATCCCTAAAGCCCGTGTGGCGCCCGATATCAGCAGAAGAACCGACGTCGGGACCTCCTATTTCCAGTACATTGCCCCTGCCCTTTAAAATGTTGTTGGCATATGTAGCGGCATCCAGCCCCACCTGATAGTTGCTGGCGCCAATAAATGCAGAATAATTTTTAGATAATATATTTCTGTCCACCAGGATGACCGGTATGCCTTTTGAATAGACCTGATCAATTATGGGGGTGATGGGTTTTGCTTCAGTAGGTGAAGCAATGATCAGGTCAACCTTTTCGTCTTCCAGCTCCTTTATTTGTTTTATCTGCTGCTCCGGACTTAAATAAGCCTGTTTGGCAATCAATTCGATCTCGGGATGGAACAACAACTCCCTTTCCATCTCCTTCTGCATGTTTTGTCTCCAGACATCATTGGCGCATTGGGCAAATCCAATTCTGTATTTTATTTCCCTTTTATTTCCTGAACAGGAAACAAGAAAAAAGGGCAGTATGAACATGAAAAGCAGCCGGGATTCCCGGCTAAGGGCCCCATTTTTCATACGGATCCCGTAAACAGATCTTTCAGCAAGCATACCGGCAAGATGTACTATTTTGTCAAAATGATGTTTTCAATTCTGATTCATTTATTTCAAAAATTGTATATATCTCCAAATTAATATCTTTTTCAGTGAGGACAAATGGAATTATTTTATAAATGTCTGTATGGATTTTAGAAATGGTCAAATACCCATTTCCATTCAGTATTGAGTAAATCACTGAATCACAATTAATTAAATTTAAAATTAAAAAAGTACAAATTCAAAACAATTTGAAACAATAGCAGAAAGACCATTGTGAGGTTTCCTGATACATTTGAAACAGAACGAACTGCTATATGAATCGGAAAAACGTCTTTCTCTGGTCCCTGGTTATTGCATTAGGTGGTTTTCTCTTCGGTTTCGACACAGCAGTCATTTCGGGCGCTGAACAATCCATTCAAAAATACTGGCACTTAAATTCAATCCAGCATGGTTTTACCGTTTCCATTGCCCTGATCGGAACTGTGATCGGGGCGCTGCTGGGAGCCATTCCCTCGGACCGGCTGGGCAGAAAAAAAACGTTGTACCTGATTGCCTTTTTTTACCTGGTTTCATCTATAGGAACCGCCATATCATCCGGATGGGGCATTTTCCTTTTTTTCCGCTTTCTAGGAGGCATGGGCGTAGGCGCTTCTTCGGTAACAGCTCCGATTTATATTTCTGAAATTTCTCCGGCCGGCAGAAGGGGCAAGCTGGTGGGACTTTTTCAGTTTAACGTGGTATTGGGGATCGTGGTTTCCTACCTTTCAAACTACCTGATCGGCCAGGCGGGGGAACATTCCTGGAGGTTCATGCTGGGCATACAGGCAGTCCCCTCAGGTCTTTTTCTATTTCTTTTACGATATGTTCCGGAAAGTCCCCGCTGGCTGATTTCGAAAAAGGGAAAGGCTGAGGAAGCGAGAGAAATTTTTAATATTATAGATCCTGTAACAGCCGATAGAATTGTACATGAAATCCAGTTGACTGATAAGGAAGAAAAAACCACCTTAGAGACTGAACCGCTATTTTCAGTCAAATACAGAACGCCCGTCATGCTGGCCATGCTTTTTGCGGTTTTCAACCAGGTATCCGGCATCAACGCGATTATTTATTATTCTCCCCGCATATTTGAATCGACAGGCCTGGGTAAAAGTTCCTCTTTATTATCCACGGCCGGGCTGGGTGCCATCAATTTCACTTTCACCCTGCTGGCGATGAATTTTATTGACAGAATCGGCAGAAGAACTTTAATGCTGATCGGATCATTAGGCCTGATCAGCACCCTTGCCATGGTTTCCTATTCTTTTTACTCCGGCAATGTGAACAGGTGGTCAGTACCTGTATTCCTATTTATTTATATAGCCTTTTTTGCCATTTCCCAGGGTGCCGTAATCTGGGTATTTATTTCTGAAATATTTCCAAACCCCGTCAGGGCAAAGGGGCAGACCCTCGGAAGCACTACACATTGGATTATGGCTGCGGTCATCGCCTATTCTTTTCCATTCCTATCTGAAAAGGCGGGTGGCGGCAATACGTTTTTGTTTTTCACCATCATGATGTGTCTCCAGTTAATTTTTGTGTGGAAAGTGATGCCG
This sequence comes from Chitinophagaceae bacterium UBA5175, assembly GCA_002413325.1. Lineage (GTDB taxonomy): Bacteria > Bacteroidota > Bacteroidia > Chitinophagales > Chitinophagaceae > Puia. The sequence continues at coordinate 24,420 of DHWT01000044.1, forward strand.
GAAACAAAAGGGAAATCACTGGAACAAATAGAACACAACCTGGTACTTCACTGACCAAAACAAATATTTATTCAACTAAAACTTCAAAGATGAGAAAATTACAGATCTTACTGCCCATGTTGCTGCTGGCTTTGTTCTCTTTTGCCCAGCAGAAAATTATTACCGGCAGGGTAACGGGCAAAACAACCGGAGAGCCTTTGCAGGGCGTATCTGTTCAGGGTAAAGGAAATACCGTGATAACAGATGCTGACGGGAAATTTTCCATTCCCGCCACGGTGGGTGAAATCATCAATTTTTCTTTTGTTGGTATGACCCCGCTGAAGGTGAAAGTGTCCAATACCACTTCGGCCCTGAGTCTTGCACTGGAAGAAAGTAATCTGGACCTGAACCAGGTGGTGGTAACCGGTTACAAAACGGAAAAAAAAGTTGATTTAACCGGGGCCGTTTCTGTGGTTAATCTCAATGCCATTAAGAACAATCCCGTGGCCAGTCCGATGCTGGCCCTGCAGGGCCAGGTGCCGGGTTTGTATATACAGACGGACGGTTCTCCCACCGGCGCCAATGGCGGCGCGCCCACCATCATCATCCGGGGAGTCAATAACCTGAACGGATTGGGAAACACGAACCCGCCGCTGTATGTAATTGACGGTGTGCCTACAACCCGCTACGAGGATTTCGCCAACCTGAATACCAATTCCATTGCATCCATGCAGGTATTGAAAGATGCATCTGCTTCGTCCATCTATGGATCAAGAGCTGCCAACGGAGTCATCATCGTAACAACAAAAGACGGGAGCACCAGCGGAGCTGACAAAGTGCATATCCAGTTCAGTTCCAGCCTGACCTGGCAATCAGAAACACCCTGGCAGGAACCGGTGCTGTCTTCAGAACAACGCGGAGAAGCCCTGTGGCGGGCCGCCGTCAACGACGGATCAGATCCCAACACCATTTCAACCAGCAATATCTATCAGTATAAATGGAATAATGATTTTACCAACCCCGTACTCAATAACGTAATCATCGCGCCCTTTGTCGGCGGTGACAGCCTGGAGCCGGCGGCAAGCACGAACTGGCAAAATGCGTTATTTAAAACTGCAATGATCACTTCCAACGACCTGGCGATATCTGCCGGAAATGCCAAAAGCGGATTATTGATTGACCTGGGCTATTATAATAATAACGGGTTAATGGAATTCACCAGCTTCCAGCGGTTCAATGCCAGGATCAACTCACATACCAGTGCATTCGACGGGAAATTCAGGGTAGGTGAAAATCTGCAGCTTTCCAGGACTTCACAGGTGAACTCCACCTCCGATGTGGGAGGTGATCCTGTCGGGGATCTTGCCCTGACGCTGGCGCCCACGATCCCGTTGTATAAAACAGACGGCACTTACGGAGGTCCCATCGGAGCCGGTTACTCTGACCGAAACAACCCGGTAGACATGCAATACCTCAACCGGTGGAACACGAACAATCTGTTCCAGGCCTATGGCAATGTGTTTGCAGAAATAGAACCAGTAAAAAACCTGGTATTCAGAACAAGCCTTGGGTTTGACTATTCTGACGGGCTCGGCACATTAATAAAACAAGTCGGGAATGAAGGACCGGTCAACTCCTTCAACAGCATGGCGCAGC
>DHWT01000150.1:0-6083 GCA_002413325.1 Chitinophagaceae bacterium UBA5175
TACAGAGGCCCCGAGCACTTTGCGGATACCGATCTCCTTGTTGCGTTGTTCAGCGGTAAAAGTGGCTAATCCAAACAAACCCAGACAGGCAATTAGAACGGTGAGTCCGGCAAAAATGTTCAGGATGATTCCCGTCTTTTGTTCTGCAATGTAAGTCTGATTGTAAAGCTCATCCACAAAAGCGTAAGTAAAAGGCTCTTCAGTTTTGTAGGTATCCCATTGGGTTTTCAGACTGGCCAGTAAGCCTTTGAGGTCCTTGGTTTTCACTTTAATGATCAGGCCGGAACTTTTTTGGAAGACCATCAGCAGGGGATTAATGGGTTCATGCAGGGACCTGAAATGGAAATCCTGTACCACGCCGATTACTTTAAAACCTTTCTTTCCGCCCACGTTATTTGTAAACAGATTTACAGTATGCCCGACTGCATTTTTCCCCCATCCAAAAACACTGGCCAGTGTTTCGTTGATAATTACAGCAGGCGTAACATGGGAAGAATCTGAAGGGAATTCTTTTGAGAAATTACGCCCCTGCACAATTTTCATACCCATAGTTGGGATATACTGGTCATCTATTTGATAAATACGCACCCGGCTGTTTTGATTTTTGCTGTCATCCGGAAATGAAGTTGTTAAGTCGGTATTGGTGGGGCCCGCAGGCAGGAAACCGGACGTCGTAACGCTGGCTACCCGGGGGTCCTGCATAATCTGCTCTTTAAAAACATCTTCCCGGTCGCCCAGCAAATAAGAATTTCGTAAAACCAGTAATTGCTCTTTGTCGTAACCTAATTTGATATGCTGTATATAGGAGAGCTGCTGGTAAACAATCGTAGTGCCCACAATCAGGCCGACGGAGATAATAAACTGAAAAACAACCAGGCCACTGCGGAAGCTTACGCTTTTTTCTTTACCGGTGAATTTGCTTTTTAATACGGAAATGGGTTTGAAGGAAGAGAGATAAAAGGCGGGGTAACTGCCGGCCAGGATGCTGACCAGGAACCAAAATAGTAAAAGCCCCAAGATCATGAAGGGGTTTTGAATCAAATTCAGCTTCAGGTGCTTCCCCGCCAGATCGTTAAACAAGGGAAGGGAAATTTTTACTAAAATCAGCGCCACTATTAAGGAGAATAGCGCCAACAAAGCAGATTCAACCAAAAACTGCCCGATCAATTCGTATTTTACCGAGCCAAGTACTTTTCTAATGCCCACTTCCTTGGCGCGTTTGGAAGCCCCCGCTGTCGAAAGATTCATGAAGTTGATACAGGCGATCAGCAGCATAAACAATGCAATGGCGCTGAAAATATAAACGTACCGGATATCGCCGCCCGGTTCGAGGCTATTGCTAAAATCGGATTTGAGATGAATATCCGTAAGGGGTTGCAGGTATAGGCCAATATCATTTCCTTTTTTTCGAAATTCAGTAAGGCTTACCCCAAGTGCCTTTAATACCTGTGGGCCCATGTATTTTTCTACAGACCCGGGAAGCTTTGATTCTAACTTTTTGTAGTCATAGCCTTTTGGGAGCACCAGGTACGTAAAGTAACTGCCCGACAACCACGACGTGCTCCTCGCGTCCGGTACGGATGCCATGGAACCAAAAATGTCAAAATGAAAATGGGAATTGGCCGGGATATCACGGATCAGACCGGTTATCCTGTATAACTGGTTATCATCTTTGAGGTTTAAAATCTTACCAACCGGATCCGCATTTCCGAAAAATTTACGGGAAAGGGATTCCGTGATAACCGCAGTATTCGGCTCGACTAAAACTGTTTTGGCATCCCCTTTAATGAGTGGTAATGTAAAAACCTGGAAGAAATTGGAATCCGCATATGCAAAAGATGCATCCCTGAAAGTCTTGTTATCAACCAGAATCTTTGGCCGGCCATTTTGTAATAAACGGGTAGCATCCGTTACTTCCGGGTAGTCGTTTCGCAGGGTTGATGCAACGGGCGCCATTACAGAGGATTCTTTCATTTTTTCCCCGTTCATCGTTCCCCGGAATACAACCCTAACAATCTGGCTGGCTTTTTCATTGAATCTGTCAAAGCTCAGTTCGTCCTGCACAAAAAGCAGGATCATCAGGCAGGTTGCGATGCCGATGGCTAATCCGGCAATATTGATGGCTGTGAAAGCCTTGTTTTTGATCAGGTTGCGCCAGGCGATTTTGATATAATTACTAAGCATACAGGGGTCTGTCTCTTTGTTGCTTGTATCTCAATTCAGGGACCCGGAATTGTTGCATTGATATTCAGTCATTTAGAAGATAACTGTTGCAGCAATCCGTTTGTTTTCGTACAGCGGGTGTGCGATTCCGATGCAATGGCAGCGGCAGCCCTTGTCTCTGTTATTGAAAACCTGCCGCCTGTTCTTAGCGTCCTGTCTTTAATAGTCTGTCACCTAAAGTATTTATTTTCTGCAGCTGGATATCAATTGGTGCAAGAGATAAAATCACTTGTCCGTTTCCCGTGCCGAGCAATTAAAGTAACATTTATAAGTTCCGGAGATTTAACCAAGTCCTTAAAGGCTTCCTTGTACTTTTTAAAATGAGTTGTTTCTATATGTGATTTGTGCGTGGCGGTATCAACTGAACAAAGAAAAAATGATGATTGTTATTCCGTCCGCCCAGATTTTGCAAATACTTTTGTTGGTGGTAGTTTTTTTCCACTAATCGCTGCTTATTTTCATAGCTGATCTTTTAATTCAAGTACTTTTTCAGTGTCAATACGTACAAGTGTATATACAATCTTGTTTGATTTAATCTCAATAAACCCATGAGGTGTATTTGGGGGAATGACAATAATGTCCCCAGGTCCAACTTCATACGCTGTTCCACCGCTAATACGTTTACCTCGTGAACTTGGACCTGCTATTTTAAGAACTATCGGACTTTTGGCTGGAAGCTTTTGAGCTGAATCAAGCGTTCCTCCCACAAGTAAAATACCATTGCCTTCAACAATGTTGTAAACTTCAGTAATAACATCGTGTACAATTGCGTCTGGTGGTGTTTTGCCATTTATTTTTGAGCGACTGACTACTGAAATACCAACATTATATTTCCCTTCTATTGGAACTACCCTAAGTACAGAGTCTGCAACAGGAAGACCGTCACCCTTTTTTGCAGCAGAAATAATTTCGTCCGTATGAATTATTGTAGCTTTTTTGTCATTCGTATTTGGCTCGTTGGAATTTTGGGCTAATAGATTCAACATGTATACCGATAGTAAGGACATTAGAGCAATTTTTTTCATTGTCATATTTTTATAATGCTGTTTAAATACGTTGGTCGCAATAAAATTACCACTAACGGGCAGGGATTTGTGCAGTTCGGGAATTAGAATTCCGTCTGCCCATAACCGCTGCTGATGAAAATATGTTGATGAAGTTAAGTACAAAAGGTGATAGATACTTGTCGGCTGAAACTGAAGCAGGAATTTCCAAATTGCTGATGTTACAAGGTGAAGCCCAACTTGCATAAAACCCAATGTTGGCTGCTGGGCTTTTTCGGTTTAAGAGTTTGATAAATTATTTAAGATAAATCTAGTTCCATAAATAACAAATAGTCCTTAAATTCTGCTGGTATTTCCATTTCTGGATACGCTTCAATGTCACGAAAACCAAAATTTCTATATAGCGAGTGAGCTGCTTCCATAAACCTGGGACTGTCAAGCCGAACTTTTTTGTAACCAACTTTTTTTGCTTCATTTAAAAGTCCTTCAAGTATTGCTTGTCCTGCTCCAATTCGTCTAAAAGTTGGGTCAACAAACATCCGTTTTATTTCATCGATTTCAGGATTTATACTTTTTAGGCTTCCAAGTCCGCACACTTTACCATCATAAATGGCAAGGATTAGTTGTCCATAAGGTGGCTGAAACTTACTAATATGTTGGATGTCTTCTTCAACTGCTTCATTGGGATTATGAGGATGGACACCATAGAGTTCTTGCATTTTGTTGTTGCCCCAAACTAAATAGTCAAACCATAATTTTTTAACGACTTCTAAGTCGTCAGGAATTACAACTGTTCTTGTTACTACTTTTTCGTTTTTGTCCATTACTTGAATATTTTATATTTGTTTAGGATCTGGTAGCCTTGCAGCCAACGTTGCCGCATTGGGGCTATACCGGCAATAGAATCACTACTGCTGACTTACCCGTGGTTTTGGTTTACCTACGGCCAATGTACTCAAGTTCAATAGAATTCCTAATACACAAATACCCTTAGTCCGCCGGCATAGCGCCAATGCAATTGTTGCATGAATCTTAGCTTATCCAAATCATTCCGATCGACTTTAAAAAAGTCCATTTACCGTTTATCTTTTTGTAAATACTTGTGCCACCGTGCCCGCATAAACTATCGCAATGCCATGCTTTATAGACTATACAAATATTCTTATCCAATGAAAATATGGGAACTGAAAATGTTGCAAAACCATTTTTATATTTCCTATTGAATTTAATCCAGCCCTCGCCTGCCCCACTTTTAAATATCCTTGCAATTGTTTTACTGCTTATTACATTTGATCCTAAAATTCCGTTCGATTTCCATTGAAACACTTTTCCATCCTTTATTTGGACTTTTATAAATTGGATATCAGCATTTGAAAGCAAAGCTGTGTCATTAAAGATTGATGAAGTGTCTTTAAGAATGTGGTCGAAGTCCGGATTACTTGCTAAGTTAAAAGTATGAATTGAGTCAACCTGGATAAACGAATTGAAGAATTCATAATAGTCAATTGATGAAATGCCTTTGTCAGAAATTTGCCCATAACTACTTTGCCCATAGACGAATGGCAAAAAAACTATAAACAGTTTAAAATAAAAGCTTCTCATAAATTGCATGCAACGGCCAGGGCTTGGCGTTTTGTGGCGGCATTTAAAAAATGTCCCGCCCGGACCGGTGCTTGGCTAAAGGTACAAAATTGAGAAAATATTTTACAGCTCGGGCCTATCCGTCCGCCGAGGCCGAAGCTCCTGGATAGTTGAAGTTGGTTTATTTGTTCCGTCCGCCGACATAACGCCAAGCTCCATGTTGTGTGCTGTATTGTCCAACGAAGCCCTCATCAATATCCTGACACTTATTTTGTACCAGCCTTGTAAAATATATTAATTTTCATTGGGTCGTCTGGTGTTGCAGCTTTAGTATCAACAAGCATTTCAAGCTCATCGTCTTTTAATGAAATTACACTGACATTGCTCTTGCCATTTATTGTCAAAAGGATAAGTTTTTTGTTTTGGTCATAGCTCCAAGTACCTTTAGTCTTTGCTGAATTAGTATTGCTCGTAAGCTCAAAGTTCTTGTCTTTATTAAATTCATAATTTGATTCAGCCGCCCCAGGCATTTTCCCGATTTTCATGCCGCCCATCATCGCATAATCCATTTTCCACTTTTTACAAAGAAGTTTCGCAACGCTGTCTTCTGGAATATTAATGCTTTGACTAAATGATTTACTGGTTGAACAAAATAGCGTAATCATAGAAAGGAAAATGATTTTTTTCATATTGAATCGTTTAATTTTTACAATGATAGTAATTATTGAATTGTGTCTTGATAATAGATTAGAGGGTCACCCCATATAGCACACAACATTCAAATTAATGTTATAAGCTGAAGCGCTCAAAAAATATTGCTATTGATAATCTGCTGGTTAGCATTATACATTTCATATGGTCGTTAGGACAATCCAATCTGATAAATATTGGAAATGATTTTCTTAAGCCATACCGGGAGTCTGGAAAACAGGATGCAGACATGGAAAGGGTATGATCATATTTTTATTGCCATGAATCGATTATTTAGATAGTGGATTTCACCCGGCGGGAAGTTTTAACTTCGCTGACAGATTCAGGAATCAATCATAGCGCCATGCCCGAAATTGTTATTGAAGCCCGTAATGCTGCGATCAGTCAATCCATGAAGGTTAAACGCATTCTTCCCTTCCGGCTCCGCAGAATGGTAGGTCCGTTTATTTTTATGGATCATGCAGGACCTGTTGTGGATATACCTTCAAAACCTTCGCAGCTGGATGTGTTGCCGCATCCTCATATAGGACTTTCTACAGTGAGTTATCTTTTTGGCGGCCGGGT
>DHWT01000150.1:6416-8241 GCA_002413325.1 Chitinophagaceae bacterium UBA5175
TGGATGACAGCCGGCCGGGGCATTGCCCATTCTGAACGGTTTGAAGATCCATCAGCCCTGGCAGGGGGTGAACTCGAAATGATACAGACCTGGGTGGCACTTCCTGAAAAGGACGAAGAGTCGGTTCCGTCTTTTAACAATTATACGCCTGAACAGCTTCCCGTATTTACCGACAAAGGCATTTGGATGCGACTCATTGCGGGTAATGCTTACGGACTGGGTAATGAGGTGAGAACAAACTCGCCGTTGTTTTACCTGCATGTGATACTAAAGCCCGGTGCGCGGTTTGGTCTTCCCAAAGAACATGCCGAACGCGGCTTTTACATTGTCAAAGGCAGTGTTGAGGTATCCGGCATTACTTATCAGGAAGGGAAAATGCTGGTGTTTCATAAAGGAGCTGACCCGCTCATCCTTGCAAAAGAAAATACGACGCTGATGCTTTTAGGTGGTGAACCCCTGGGTGAACGATTTATCTGGTGGAATTTTGTTTCGTCCCGCAAGGAACGTATTGAGCAGGCCAAGGAAGACTGGAAGCAGGGACGGATTATATTGCCACCCACCGACAACCAGGAATTCATTCCATTGCCTGACGATAAATCCAGACCTGCGGGCCATACTCCGGGACCGGAACCCCTTTCCTGATGATCCCTGCAACATGCAAAAAGGGTGACCATCACCGGATCACCCTTTTTTGCTTTATTTATTGAACGGATGCAGGCCGTCAGTAACTCAGGCCAAATCCGAATGTATACAGCGGATCTTTGGTGTCATGGGGCATATCCTCCTTCTGGTTGCGAACGGCTTCCATGGAGGATGGCAGTTCGATCGGCAGGTGACCTCCGGGTTTGTACTTTCCAAACAGCACATCCAGTAAGGCCGCATCGCTGGCACCGTAATTCGCGATCAGGGCTTTTGCATGCTGACTGATTTTCGGTATCACCGCCGGCCGGTCTAAATTGATGTCAACAACGGTTGGTACGGTTTTTAACAGGGTCAGGATATCCTCCAGTTCCTTTCCCTTAAAATCCAGATCGCCCCAATGAAACATCTGGGCAATGGGATTGGGACTGGGCGGCGCGTAGTGAGGTGTTTGCAGACGGATGATCGCCAGATCCGCTGCTTCCGGTTTTTCTACGACCGTTCCATATTGTGCAGCCACCTTCGGATCCATGTTTTTAATATAAATTTTTAGTTTGCCGGATTTCAAAGGCAGGAAATGGTCGCTGTTCTTTAACAGGGTGAGGGACCGTCTCTGGGCTTCTTCCGCCGCTTTTTTAAATTCCGGATTTCCTACAATGGCGGAAGCTTTTGCAGCATCAACGAAGGGATTATCAAATAGCCCGAGCTCAAACTTTAACCGGAGCAGCCGGGTTACGGATTCATTGATTCTTTGTTCTGTGATTTTCTTTTCCTTTACGAGTTTAACAATCATCTCCGGGATACTTTCGCCTCCGAACTGATCCACACCGGCATCGATGATTTTTTGTACCCTTTCTTCATAACTGAGTTTTTCAACGCCCCATGCCCGGGCAGGAAAATCAATGGGCCCCATTTTTGCGTCGGTCACCAGTCCCCAGTCGGTGCAAACCACTCCGTCATAATGATATTTCTTACGCAGGAGATCCGTAATAATCGCTTTGTTGTAAGAGAAGCCGACTTCTTCATAACCCTGCTGACCCATCGGTACGCCATAGTAGGGCATGATCGCCGCCGTATGTGCTTTAAAAGCTGCTTCAAAAGGAAGCAGGTGATAGTTAAAATTGTTTCCCGGGTAAACCTGTCCTTTCTGGAAATCAAAATGGGGATCGAGGCCATCTTTCTGCGG
>DHWT01000217.1 GCA_002413325.1 Chitinophagaceae bacterium UBA5175
CTGGGTTCTGCATCCGGTTCCGGTGTGAAAATCATTGAACAGGATGGATTTTTCTTTAAGGACCTGAACAAAAACGGCAAACTCGATCCTTATGAGGACTGGCGTCTGCCGGTAGACACCCGGGCCAAAAACCTGGCTTCCCTCCTGTCCGTCGACCAGATCGCCGGGCTCATGTTATACAGCCGGCACCAGGCCATTCCGGCACCTGCAAAAGGTCTTACCGCCGGAACCTATAACGGGAAACCCTTTGCAGAAAGCGGCGCAGATGCTTCGGATCTTTCCGACCAGCAAAAGGAATTTCTGATGAAGGATAATCTCCGGCATGTGCTTGTTACCACTGTGGCTTCGCCTGAAGTAGCGGCAAAATGGAATAATCATGTGCAGGCGCTGGTGGAAGGCATTGGCTATGGCATACCGGCCAATAATAGTTCGGATCCCCGGAACAGTGCAAACGCAACAGCGGAATATAATTTAGGATCCGGTGGTAAAATCTCCATGTGGCCCGAACCCCTGGGGCTCGCCGCTACCTTTGATCCCAGAATCGTTCAGCAGTTCGGAAACATCGCAGCACAGGAATACCGGGCCCTGGGAATCACGACGGCCCTTTCTCCCCAGATCGATCTGGGCACGGAACCGCGCTGGGTGCGGATCAACGGCACTTTCGGAGAAGATCCCCAACTGGCCGAAGACCTGGCCAGGGCCTATGTGGACGGATTCCAGACTTCTTACGGAGCTGCTGAAATCAAAGACGGGTGGGGCTACCAGAGTGTAAATGCCATGATCAAACACTGGCCAGGCGGAGGTCCGGAAGAAGGAGGACGCGATGCACATTTCGCTTATGGGAAATTTGCAGTGTACCCCGGCAACAACCTGGATGAACAACTGGTTCCCTTTGTGGATGGTGCACTTAAACTTTCAGGCAAAACAAAAATGGCGGCAGCCGTCATGCCTTATTATACCATTTCGTTCAACCAGGATCAGAAGAATTTTGAAAATGTCGGGAATGGATACAGCCGTTACCTGATCACCGATCTGTTGAGAGGAAAATATCATTACGACGGCGTAGTTTGCACAGACTGGCTGGTAACCGCCGATGAAGGAAAGACACCGGATATTTTTGCAGGGAAAAGCTGGGGTATGGAAACTAAAACGATTGCCGAGCGGCACTATAAAGTACTGATGGCGGGCGTTGACCAGTTTGGTGGAAACAATGTGGCCGGTCCTGTTATAGAAGCCTATAATATGGGCGTGAAGGAATACGGGGAAAAATTCATGCGGGCCAGGTTTGAACAATCTGCCGTCCGGTTATTGCGTAATATTTTCCGCCTGGGCCTTTTTGAAAATCCCTACTTGCATGTGGAAGAATCAAAATTAACGGTAGGCAAGCCGGAATTCATGCAGGCCGGATATGAAGCCCAGTTAAAATCCGTGGTCCTTCTTAAAAACAAATCTCAGATACTGCCACTGAAGAAAGGAATTGCCGTTTATATTCCGAAACGTTATACCGCCGCCGGAACAGATTTCTTTGGAAACGTCGTTCCCGAAAAATGGGAAGATGCGATAAACTCGGACCTTGTTAAAAAATATTTTAATGTCACTACGGATCCGTCGAAAGCGGATGTGGCACTGGTTTTTGTCCGGAGTCCGAACGGCGGACCTGGTTATGATAAGAACGACCTGGCAGGTCAGGGCAACGGCTATGTGCCGATCTCCCTTCAATATGGAACATATACAGCTAACAGTGCGCGGACACATAGCATCGCTGCCGGAGATCCGGCTGAACCGGAAGTAAAAAACCGATCTTACAATAATAAATCCGTTACAGCCACTAACCAAAGCGACCTGCAATCCATCCTGGATGCCAGTAAAGCCATGAATGGCAAACCGGTAATCGTTTGCATGGCATTGTCCAAACCGGCTGTTGTCGGGGAATTTGAAACACAGGCCAACGCAATTGTAGCGGGCTTCGGTGTGCAAAACCAGGTCATCCTGGATATACTGACCGGCGCAACAGAGCCTTCCGGTTTATTACCCGTCCAGATGCCCGCCAATATGAAAACCGTAGAAGAGCAATATGAGGATGTGCCGCACGATATGCAGGCCTACAGGGACTCCCAGGGAAATGACTATGATTTCGGTTTCGGTTTAAACTGGAAGGGGGTGATTCATGATGGGCGTACAGATACCTATGTAAACAAAATCAGCCGGCCCCTGATCACCATTAAAAATAACCAGGCTGTGATCAGTTGTAATACACCCGGTGCGGAAATGTATTATTCGGTGAATGATTCCATTCCTTCATTTACGAAGTCAAATCAATACCGGCAGCCCTTTGCAGTGAAGGAAGGCGTCACCATCCGGGCTATTGCAAAAAAATCGGGTTTTGATAACAGTGGCATCTCCGAATACCAGGTTAAATAATTATACCCGGCTGATTATAAATAACCAACAGAGAATGGCAATCTTTCCTTTTCCCTAAATGCATGAACGTTTGCGCCTGTCAGTTATTAATTGCAACATCCCGGCGCGCAACAGGCTTCGGCAGGTTTTTGTGCAAATACCGTGATACTGAAAATCCCCGTGCCGGAGTTCTTAAATTGTTCCATTTCCGCAGGCGTTAAATAGGCATGTAGAATATCATCCGGAACGACAATAGGTTTTTCCTTTTGAATCGTGATTTGCTGAAAGCCGTTGACTTCAATTAATTCCAGATAAGCCTGCTTTTGAATGGCACCCGACACACAACCGGCATACATTTCGGCGGCTTCCCTGATTTTGGCCGGAAGTGTTCCAACCAAAACGATATCAGAAATACTGAAATGACCGCCTGGTTTTAAAACTCTTTTGATTTCCTTAAAAACACCATCTTTATTCGGAACCAGGTTTAACACACAATTGCTTACAATCACATCCGCCGTATTTGAGGTAACCGGCATTTTTTCTATATCCCCCTTCCTGAATTCAACATTATGGAAGTCCCGTTTATCAGCATTTGCTCTGGCTTTATCAATCATGGCATCTGTAAAATCGATCCCGATCACTTTGCCTGTTTCACCGGTTTCTGACCGCGCGATAAAACAATCATTTCCTGCCCCGGAACCCAGGTCAATCACTACGTCTCCTTTTTTGATGCGGGCAAACCGGGTGGGAAGACCACAACCCAGGCCCAGGTCGGCATCCGGGTTATATCCTTCCAGGTTCGAATAATCATCCGTCATGATATTATAAACTTCCGTTGTACATCCGCCAGTCCCGCAACAGGATGCCTGGTTTTCAGTTTTATCCTGCAGGGCGATTTCACTGTATTTCCGCCTGACCATTTCCTTTAATTGTTCCTCGGTTTGCATAACATCCATTTTAATATTTTTTATACGAGATGGTTTATATCCAATAATTCAAGCTGCTCCCTTCTTTGATAAAATCCAGGATCGCATTTTTAATTTCATCCCGGATCTCACGGGTTTTATTCAATACCTCTTCGGGAGATCCCTTAAAGGAAGAAGGATCCTTAAATGACCAGGCCAGCCTTTTCACTTTTCCGGGGAAAACGGGACATCTTTCCGCGCTGGCTGCATCGCATACTGTAATCACAGCATCGTAGGATTTACCTTGTTTAAAAAGATCAAATACGCCTTTTGTACCCTTTTTGCTCAGGTCGATCCCTACTTCCAGCATCACCTGAACAACAACCGGGTTCAGTTTCCCGGGCTCGATTCCGGCACTTTCTGCCCCGAACCGGCCTTTTCCGTATTCATTTAAAAAAGCTTCAGCCATCTGGCTGCGGGCAGAATTGTGAATACAAACAAATAAGACCTTGTGCCTGAGTTTCGACATATCGTAGTTTTTACCGGATTAAAATAACCGGGTCATTGAGGAAGGATAAAATCATTAACAACAATTACCGGTTTTATCATAACTCACAAAAAATGAATCGAACGCCGTTTTGAATTGTTTCCAGGTTTTGGGTTCAATACAATAACAGACGCTGGTACCTTCAATGGTGCCCTGGATCAGCCCGGCATTCTTTAATTCTTTCAGGTGCTGGGAAATCGTAGGCTGGGCCAGGCCCAGCTCCTCTACCAGGTCACCGCAAATACAGGAATTGGTTTTGATGACGTGCTGGATGATGGCGATCCGCGCCGGATGCGCCAATGCTTTCATCATGGACGCCAGCCTGTTCTGCTTTTCAGTAAATATCTCCGATTTGGTTAATCCCATGTAATTCTATATTGCAATATTACGATAATACAAGGAAATACAAAATATTTTCTGGCTTTTACAAGCTCCTGGATTTATTTCATCCCGGTATACCCAAAGATTTATTTCTGGTACCCGATTTCTTTCCGCGCAGTTTCCGTCCAGCTTTTAATCAGCCTGATCTGCCCATCGTCCAGTTTGGCATAACGATGGATGAGGGTGTAGGAAGTCAGGGGCATATCTCTTTTTTCCACTTCTTCCGCGATGTCTCCGAAACGATGGTCCAGTTTCTTTTTACTGAGCAGGGAAAGATCAGAAAAATTAATTGCCTCCTTTCCATCATTGATATGGCTCCTGAGCCAAAAACCAACCGGATTGATATTAGTGTACCAGGGATAGTCCGTATGGTTGGAATGGCAATCATAACAGGAAGTCTGAAGGATATGCAATACCGTATCCGGGGTTTGTACATAATGCGTGATATCCGTTGGGCTTTCTGCGGCTCCGCTATTTCGGGCCGGACGGATAAACTGAATGACGATTAAAGCTACCAGTAAAAATATCAGTATTTTCCGGATGATCCTGTGCATGGGAATTTTGATTAAATTGAACCGGTAATAGAATTCACTAAATCCGCGTTTCATCCGGCTGCTGCAAAGATCGGTACCCGTTTCCGAATTCTTACTTAAATACCAGGTTGAGTGAAATAATATTTGAATTCAGATCGGTGGTCTGCATATAATGGCCGTATCTCAATTCAAGAATTCTCAAACCGTTTGTCAGAATTCCCCGGGGAGGTGCCAGGCGGATTCCCGCCCCAAATAAATTGCTTCTGAAGTCAGCCAGTGCATAGTTGCTGGTGAAATACTGTTCCTGGATCGTATGCACCATATAGGGGGCAAAATATCTGGCGGCCGTTTGCATATAAAACCTGTAAAAAGGAGAAATGGAAAAGAAGGGGGTGATTTTAACAGGCACTTCCAGGTTGAACGTATTGGAAACGAGCCCCCAGCTGTCGGCATAAAAGCGGTAATAGGATCTCAATATGATATTATCCCCGAGAAAATAATTCAGCCTGAAACCGATCGGCAGTTTAAATCTTTGCGAAGGCAGGTTCTCGATCGTATCCTTTCCTGTATTATAAAATACCCGGTGGAAAGGCAGGCCGAGATAACCGGACATGTAAACCATATCCAGTTCAACACTGCCCTGCATCCGCTGGTTGATGATCTGGGAAAAAGAAAAAGAAGCGGTTAGGGTATTTCTTGATTTGGATGGTAGTTCCGGTTTCGAATTGCCTCCGACCAGCTGGCCATTGTTGTATTTCAAAGCCTGTACATTGCCGCTTGCCGTGGTTATATAAACTATACTGTCTGCGGAGGATGTATTTTTTGCAGAGTCAACCGGTATAAATTCCGATGGATAGATCATCTTGATCTGATCGAAATAACCAACCAGTTTCAGACTGAATTCCCCGTTCCTCTTATTCTTCTTCGAAACCGCGGCATTCAGTCCGATGGAATGGTAATAATTGTGTTCAGCAGAATAATAAGCCCCCAGATCAAATGAAGTCCCTTTCTGTTCATTTTCCCTGGTCCAGTTGAGGGTAGGATAAATCCTTGTCCCGTAATTTCGGGAAGTTCCGTTTGAATCAACATAAGCCTGCGACGCAGCCGTGTGGTAATCTGCACCCAGGCCGAATGTCAGGGTATTTTTTCTTTTCTTTTTATCCCAGCCTATAAATGTAACGTCCAGCCCATTGGCAAAATCGGTAACATCCCCATTTCCCTTATAATCAGTCCTTCCCCCCATGACGGCCGACTTATCCGCGGTCTGATCATAATAACTTGAAACGAGGTTGACTTCATCCAGTTTCAATTTTTTGGGCTTATATCCTGTACTATCCCCGGAAGGGTCCTGTGAAAAAGCCTGTGCCATCAACAGATACATACCGATAACAGAAAGAGAAAGTTTTTTCATGTATTATACCGGGTTATGGATTTTAATTACAGCCGCAGCCGCCACCTGTTTTACCACCATTGGCACCGGAAGATCCTTCGCGATATGATTCCGCATTGAGCTCGTTTTTTTCAACATGCCTGTTTGAAAGCGTCATTTCCGAATCATTGATCCGGCTTTTCTGGTATTCCTTTACCTGCACGCAGGATGCCAGGGATAGCAGGGCCAATAGTGCAATGCTGTATATTTTCACAGAATGATTTTGCATGGGGATCTTAGTTGAAATGAATGTTTTTGGATGTGAATATCTTATCATGATCGTCCACCACAATGGCTTCAATATCTTTGATCTGGTTGATCATGTTCAGGCCCGGTCCGATCCCCATGATCATAACCGGCGTTGCCATTGCATCGGCTATCTCAGCATTCCGGCTGATGATGGTAACGCTTTTGATGCCCCGGATCGGAAGCCCGGTTTTCGGATTGATCGTGTGCGAATATTTTTGCCCGTTGACCAGGATATATTTTTCATAATTACCGGAAGTGGCGACCGCCATATCAGTAATATTCATATAAGAAAATATTTTGTCCCTGGCATTGGGATCCACGATACCGATGGTCCAGGGCTGTCCGTTGGGCTGCATTCCCCAAGTCGTCATATCACCCGATGCATTTACGATACCACTTCTTACACCCATTCCCTTCATGACCTGTTTTGCCCTATCTGCCGCATACTCCTTCCCGATCCCGCCAAATCCAATGCGCATGCCTTTTTCTTTCAGCATCACGGAAGAATTTTCCCTGTCCACAATAATATTCCTGTAATTGATCAGGCGGGCCATTTTTTTTGCCGTCTCTTTATCCGGCAGGGCGTTGAGATGAGTGTCAAAATTCCATAACCGTTTATCGACCGAACCGTACGTGATATCAAATGCCCCCTGTGTAACCCGCGAAATACGGATGGAGCGCTCAATGATGCCCAATGTTTCTTCACTGACAGTAACCGGCCGGATGCCGGCATGCAGATTGATCATTGCGGTTTCACTTTCATCATTGTAGGTGGTTAGCAGTTTTTCGATGCGCTGTATCTCCCCGATACCGGCATCTATACATTCGTTTGCCCAGTCCGCATCCTCACCCACGGCGCTTAACTGGAAACGGTTACCCATTAATTTTAAAGTCCTGTCAAATACGGTTCGTGCCCCCATTTACTGCCCGTTAGAATACATGCCATTCCGGACTTCCATTGTAAATTCCTCCGGCGATTCTTCCGGTAATCCCTCCCAGGTCTGCAGCACTTTTCCTTCGGCATTCAGAAGTAATGTGTAAGGAAATTTACCCTGGCTATTATATTTATCGGCCATTTCATCATTAATCTTCTGCTGGGCGGGTGTCGGCTGATTTTTCTTCTTTCTTGGGAAATCAGCATTCACCAGCACCAACTCTGTATCCGCCATTTCTTTAAAGTCCTGCGATTCAAAAAATTCACTGCGCATTCGCATGCAGGGGCCGCACCAGTCGGAACCGGAGAAATTCAGCAGGATGTATTTATGTTCTTTTTGGGCAATTTTCTCGGCTTCGCCCAGATTATTATGCCAATCTGGTATGGAAATAAAGAAAACAGGTAATAAAAACAATAATTTTACATTCATTTCAATGCGCTGTTTGAAAGATTCTAAAAAATAACTTAAAGTACTTAATGTTTATACGTTGATATCAACAGAAGGTTGCTGCCAAAATTATATGATTAATCGCGATTGCCGGAGTCAACGGATTAATTAAACCTTAAATTTCATCTACCCAACCATTTCAGGATTTTATGCATCTATGTTAACCAATGGTCAAGATATTCCAATAAGTGAACTTCAAAAACTGATTGAAGGATGCCTCGCCAGAGACAGGCACTGTCAGCGGAGAATCTATGATATTTATGGCCCGTCCATGATGTCGCTCTGTCTCCGTTACTCAAAAAACCGGGAAGAAGCCGAAGA
>DHWT01000180.1 GCA_002413325.1 Chitinophagaceae bacterium UBA5175
GAATCGCCTTAATATAAGCGCTTATCAGGATGTCGAATCCGGTGACCGGGTACACATGGCGTAAGGCATACAGTTCAACCAGATCGTCTTCAGATTCATAGGCAGGGGAGTACACGCCGGAAGTGGACCATGAGGTCATCACGATTCCTTTATAACCCAGATTTTTGCAAATGGGTATAAAGTCCCTGATGTTATTGAAATGGTATTGCCATCTTGTCAGATAATAATTGTCCGGTGAACTTCTTATGGACGGAGCTCCCCAGATTTCATAACCGCTTTTTACGAGTTGTTCATGCGCCCCGAACCTGTCCATCGCCCAGCCGTAATTCCAATCCACAAAAATGGTTTCCTTTGGAAGCAGATTGATATATTCTGGATACTTCAGGGCAATATCTGCCCAGACAACGGGTCGCTTACCCAGTGAGACGACTATATCGCATAGCATTTTGATATGGTCAAAATACAGCCGGGATATCCCGATCTCCGCAGCCCTTTTTTTACATTTTTCGCAGTGTCCCAAAAGATGCGTTTCATCACCGCCAATATGAAAATAGGGCGAGGGATGCACGGCGGCCATATCCTTAAACAGGCGGGTGAACAACTCCCTGTTTAAGTCCGGCTCACTGGGACATACCTGTGAAAAATCCTTGTCGTCTTCACGCAGCTGGGCGTATTTATAATGCCGCAGGATATATTCAACATGGCCAAAGCTTTGCTGAAGAGGGATCACATCAATATGCAGGCTCTGACAATACTTTATAAAATCTTTCACTTCCTGCCTTGTGTAAGCAAACCGGTTGGGAATCAGGGGATCCTCCTGAAAAGGATAAGTGGCTTCCCATTCCATGACCAGGGTATTTATTCCCTGCTTGCTTAAATGAAGGGCAAAATTCTTAAGTGCCTGCATTTTCATCACCTGTATCCGGAGATCGAGGTGGAACCCGCGGATAGGAAAGCTGTCTTCAGGAACACCTGTTTTTGCCTTCGACAGGCAGCTAAAAAGGAGAAAGGCGATGAGCAATAATTGTCGTGCTCTCATTTGAAATCCATTTTTAACGGGCGAATCTTCCAGGTCCTGATTTTATAACCATAAAAGGCATAGAAAACAAGATACAGATAACAGGGCAATTAAATCCAATAACCCGTTTGCAAAGGATATTTATCTGAAAAGTAACCCTGCAATAAGGGAACGATGGCTGTCCACTAAGCCCCGGGATCAGTACGGCAGCACCCGGTTTCAGATGGATTCCCGGCCTGTCTGATGTAAGGGGCCATATACCTGCCCGGATCATTGAGTTGGCAAATCCCGGCATGACCGGGAACCAAATGGAAATATCAGCATGATGACCCAAAAAAAAGTATTTCCCCTGACCGTTACCACTAATAACGAAAGCATGACACCCGGTAATTGATACAAATGCTTTAGCAACTACAAAAATCCTGTTTTTACAGGATAGGAGGCCATTGTTTGAATTTTCATTTTTGCATCAACAAAAATTAATTGCATGAAAAGAAATACTTCTTCTCTAACAATGCAAAATAACACATTGACCGGCACCCCGGGGTTCCTGCAAAATGGTTAGCGGTGGCGGTAAATGGGAAGTAGGTAAAAACTGAAAGTAACGAATGAAAAAATATCTGTTTTTCAGTATATCAATTTAGCGATAAACTTGTAAAGGGCTGGTTGAAATATTATAATAAGACTACATCTTTTAAATTAAATGAAATGAAAGAATATCTCCTTGCATCAATCCTGCTGTTAGTTATGGGAGCAACCCTTGCTCAAACAAAACCTAAAAAGGATGAAACCGCTCCCACTCAGAAAGAATTGAATGACATGATGCAGGAAATGCAGAAGTCAGCGGCTGACATGAGTCCGGAAGATAAAAAAATGATGGACAGCCTGGGAGTTAAGATGCCTGACATAAAAAGTATTCAAAAAACGGTGTCGGGCATTAATAATGCACAAATGAAAAAGGCTGTAGAAGATGAAAACCGGATCGTTCCGAAAAAAGACGCCACAAGAATAAATACAGCCTTAGCTGTAACAATCTCAAATGCTGAAATAAGTTCTTACATAAATAAAGCACATCTGGCAGTATTGAGTAAATTACCCGCGAAAGACAAATCAGAAGCCGAAGAAATATTTCTGCAAACTGTAAAACTAAAATCTTCAGTTGCTAATACAGCCGTTGGTTTATGGATGGATGGGAAACCAACACTTGCACTATACCTGATGGGTGAAGCATGTAAAGCCGATCCGGCAAATACTGTCAATTTAAATAATTATGCATCTTTTTTGACCATGTGTGGCGCCGAACAAATCGCATTGCCTATTTTGAAAAACCTCAATGAGCGATATCCGAAAAACAGCAGCATCTTAAATAACATGTCCCAGGCATGGTTAGGCTTAGGCGACATAACAAAGGCAGAAAAATATGCCGACAGCACGATTCGTATTTGTGCATATCATCCGCAGGCAAACATGGCTAAATGTTTAATTGAAGAAAGCAAAGGTAATATCCCTGCTGCTATCGCTGCTGCAAAAAAAGCCATCAGCAAATCATTCAGCACCGAAAAAGAAAACAAACTGAAAAAGTTGGGGTATGAATTAAAAAGTGATGATATTAACTGGGATCGGCCTATGCCGCAGGACGCATTGGGGTTAACAAAATTTACCTGGCCGGAATTTCCTTTGGAAGTGGAACAAAATAAACTGCTGATGAAGGAATGGAGTGATTTTAAAAATGAATGCGGGCAAAAATTAAGTGAACTGAAGATAAAACAACAATCATTAGAAAAAGCATGGGTGGCTGCAAACGAAAACCGAAGTAAATTGATTATAAGTGGAGGGCAGAAAGGACAAAATGTACAACTGATGCCCGGTTATGCCGCCAAAGCCATAATAAAATTGGGCCCGGGAGTAAATGATATTAACGGAAATATGTCGTTTGTATTTGCCAAGGCATTGGAGCCGGTAACAAAAGCTTTACTGGCTGTTGAAGATTATGAAAATGTAATGAATGAAAAGCAAAAAGAGATAGATAAAAAATATGCTGACCAGTTTGGTGAAGGAAAACCGAACCCAAGTGCGGCATTATGTAAAGATGAAAATGCCATTCATACAGAATTTTTATCAGCAGCTAACGGAGGATTACAGAGTGCCTACAAAGATTATTTTGCTTATTCAAGCCGAAGAACCAGCGACCTCTTATATTATTACCAATATACCCTGTGGCCCGAAGAATTTGAATTGGCTAAAGTAAATGCTCAGGTTACCTGGCTGACACAAAT
The DNA here is from genome assembly GCA_002413325.1 of Chitinophagaceae bacterium UBA5175. GTDB lineage: Bacteria > Bacteroidota > Bacteroidia > Chitinophagales > Chitinophagaceae > Puia. The sequence goes on from DHWT01000180.1 coordinate 3,295, forward strand.
AAAAGACCAACGGGTATTCTTTAAGGAAAAATGCGTTGCACTCGATGAAGAAGTTACCAAAACAAAAACAGATTCATTACAGAATTTTGATGACGTTCATTGCGACTATGTAAGTACTTTGAATCTTGGTGTTTACACAATTACTTCAAGCTGCAGCAATTTAGTTGGCGAATTTGATTTTGGCGGAGTAAAAATTAATATGAAAGATAATGTAGAAACCGGCCGCTATTCCGGTTCGGCAATGATCGGCACGAGTAAAAGTTTTGAAGGGCCGGCAGGAGCCGAGTTAGAAGCTTCAGTTGCTGCTTTGGTTGAATGGGATAATACAGGTGTTACTGATGTTGGAGCCATTGCAGGTGCAGAAGCCAAAGCAGGCGGTATATCTGTTGCCGGCGCCGATGTTACAGTAACTGTCAACAGTGGTGTGAGCACAACAGGTAAGGGAATATTAGCGGGTATTCAATAAAGTATAAAACCAGACCATGAAATATATTATTGTTCCGGTTTTACTGCTTTTTTCATTGCAGGTTTTATCTCAGGAATGCTCACCAGGTTATCGCATTACAATAGGTGTATGGTTTTTCGCCGGAACCATTTTAAGTTCATTAGTAACTGCCTGGCTTACGGTAGGTTATATTGCGATAAAGGCAGCCATCGCGAACCCTGTGAGATCGCTGCGGACAGAATGAGTATAGCCTGAATTCGCGTAATAAGCATCTGTCACCCGATTTATTTCGATATTCGGGAGCACTAATCCAATGCCAATGGAAAAAAGGAATCGACTTTGCGGTTAAAAGTCCGCTAATGGATGCGGCGGTAAATTTGAGAAAGATCCAGCCGAAATGTCTGGTCTCAATTATTGCCGCCCGGCGATTCAATAACACCATCGGGGGTAATGAATTCAGTAACTATAATTTTTTGCATGAAGACGAAACACAGAGCTTACCAGATATGGATTCTCTTCTCTTCAGGTAAGTACATGGAATCGCCCTGCTTCACGTTAAATGCCTCATAAAAATGTGGATTGTTCATCAGCGGACCGTTTACACGCCACATAGGAGGGGAGTGCGGGTTATTATTGATCCATAAACGCAGGAATTCATTTTTCATTTTCACCCGCCAGATATTCGCAACAGAAATAAAGAAACGCTGGTCTGGTGTATAGCCGCCAATTTTAGTGCTGTCCTGTCCTTCTTTAGTCAGCTTAAAAGCATCGTAGGCAATGGAAACGCCGCCTACATCTGCTGCATTTTCGCCAACGGTCATTGCGCCCTTTACGTGCACGGTATCCAGCACCACAAAACTATTGTAGAGGTCAATTACCTTTTGCGTTTTTGCTTTGAACTTGGCATAATCATCTTTTGTCCACCAGCTTTTCACGTTGCCATCCTTATCGAACTGGGCGCCCTGGTCATCAAATGAATGGGTAATTTCATGACCGATCACCATGCCGATACCTCCGTAGTTGAGGGCATCATCGGCATTGTTGTCAAAATAGGGAGGCTGTAATATAGCCGCCGGAAAAACAATTTCATTGGCATTTGGGTTGAAATAAGCAGTAACTGTTGACGGCGTGGTGAACCACTCGGTTCTGTCCACCGGTTTGTTGAGCTTCGCCAATTGGAAGTCATAATTGTTGGAGGAAGCGGATACCACATTTTCAAAATATCTGTCTTTTACAATGATCACATGGCTATAATCTCTCCATTTATCGGGATAGCCAATCTTCCTGGTGATGGCAAACAATTTTTCTTTGGCTTTTCCTTTTGTACTGTCGCTCATCCAGTCCAGCTTGTCAATTCTGGCAGCTAACGCCGTCTGTAAATTATTTACCAGGTCCAGTACACGTTTTTTTGCATCTTCTGAGAAATATTTTTTAACGTATAACTGTCCCAGTGCCCCACCCAATAGCTGGTCAACCGATGCCGCCATTTTTTCACCGCGCTTTTTTTGTACGGCCTGCCCGGAAATCACTTTATTAAACTCAAAGGAAGCATCCACAAAAGGCTGGCTCAACACTTCTGCATAATTACTGAGGGTATATGCCTTCAGGTAAATTTTCCAGTTGCCGAGGGGAATGGATTTCAGGGCGGTATTCAGCTTATCGTAATAGGCGGGTTGGGCCACATCAATAGAATCCGTTTTCGCCCCCAGATCATTTAAAACATGCTGCCACCCGATATTTGGGTGTTTCTTTATAAGCGATGAAACAGCCATCTTATTATAATTGGCATTTACATCGCGCAATTCAATATTTGTTCTTTGAGAGCCGGCGAGTTGTTTGTCAATGGTATAAACAATATCAGCATCTTTAGTCGCTGTTGCACTATCGCTGCCGGTTAATTGAAATAGTTTGGCGAGGTATACTTTGTAAGCCTGCTGAATACCCACGCTGGACGCATCCGTTTTGAAATAATAGTCTCTCTCGGGCAGGCCGATTCCCGTCTGATAGATATGAGCTATATTCTGTTTGCTGTTTTTATTATCCGGGCCCACGCCAAAAGCTAAAAAAGAAGTGTTGTTTGACCTGGCTTCTGTTGCAACAAAATGCATCAGAGAAGTCAGATTGCTGATGCTGTCAATCCTGGCAAGCACCGGCTTAATGGGACTAAAGCTGCGTTGGTTAATCGTAGCGGTATCCATTCCTGAAGCATAAAAATCACCCAGCTTTTGTTCAATACTGCCCGCAGGATTATTGGCTTTTGAAACGCTATCGAGGATGCCCTGCAAACGCAGGCGCTGGGGATAATTCATAAACATGTATGCGCCTACGCCGGATTGCGAAGGAGGTATCTGGGCTGAATCGTACCAGATACGGTTCACATACATAAAAAAGTTGTTTTCCGGTTTAACCGAAGAATCGATTCCGGGAATGTCTGCCGTGGCAACTGCTGCCGGTTTGTTTTGGCATCCCGCTAACAAAAAAAATACGGCAAAAAGAAATGGTAATATTTTCATATGTAGTGTCGAAGTTACTGGTTATTGTATATAATATTCCCCCTTTTCGATACCAAAAGGATGGACGGTTAAGTTACTATTTGCTCTCAGAATTTCATTCATCAGGCTGCTTTTTTATTGGATTCCAGGTACCGGTTATTGGGTGTCTGTTTTGTTGTCTGATGCGTTTTATCTTTATAGCAGGCGACAGGGCCTTGAACTCCTTTATAGAGTTCAAGGCCATCATCTGCCGGATTCAGATAGATGTAATCGTATTTGATAGATCTCCGTATTGAGTACCCTGATCGGGGTTAATGATCTCTGGCTTACCGTATTTTGATATGGCATCCTGTAATACATTCTTACACCACTGAGTACTCAGCGGGTTGCTGATTCCCCGGCCAACAATCATCCTGCTGTACACATCGATCATTGCTGTCTGGTACATAAATCCATGACGCATGGGAATGTAAGTGATATCCGTACACCATACCTGGTTGGCGTGTGGATATCCGGCCCGTTCGGCTATCCCCCAAGTCTCTTGAAACTTTTTTTTAAAAATTCGTTCTCCACCCTTGATTTTTAAGGATTCAAAAGCCACTTTGGCTTGAAGGCTGGTGCGAATTTTCGGCTTGTGTTCTTTTTCATTTGAGATCGTTAAATTACGAAAATTAGTAACCGGCTCTCTGGTCTCAAATTCGGGGAGTATTATACCTGGGAAAACCAGTCCGGCCGGCCGGTAGGAAAATTTTGACGAGATGTGAGTTGATTCTTTACAACATCATGTAGCTTTGATAACTTATTATTAATAAATAAAAACAATTCCCGTGTTCAAGAAATATTATAGTCTATCTGTTTTAATTTTCAGCCTTTTACTCATGACAACACCATCCGGTTTTGCCCAATCGGCCAGGCTTTCAAAAGGAGATGCAGCTCCGGTATTTGATGCCCGCGCCAGCCAGTCTGGTAAGGAATTTGATTTTTCACTGGAAAAAGCACTTGCCAAAGGGTCCGTTGTGGTCTATTTCTATCCTTCTGCCTATACCGGCGGCTGTGATCTGGAAGCGCATACATTTGCTGAACTCAAGGATCAATTTACAGCAGCGGGAGCCAGTATTATCGGTGTATCGGCAGACGATATTCAGCGGCTGAATTCATTTTCCGCTGATCCGGATTACTGTGCAGGCAAAATTCCTGTCGCTTCAGACCCGAATGGCAAAATTGCCGCATCTTACGGCCTGACCATTTCACCTTCAAAGGCCGGAGCAAAAGATGTACGCGGTCAGGATATTAATCACGGTTTTATTCCGCGAACCACCTATGTTATCGATGGAAATCGAAAAATTGTAGCTGTTTTTTCATCAGAAACCGATCATATTTCTCCTGACGAACATGCTAAAAAATCACTGGCGGCTGTGAAAGCGGCTAAGGGGTGAGTGGGGCAGCCGTTTTTATTTATTCTCAGTGACATCTTCTCTGTATAATATTTTTTGTTTTTGTTTTAAACCGGTAGCGTTCATTAGTCTGTCTGTTTCGCTTTGAGAAAGCCATCTTCCCAAATCGCCGGCAGAACCAGACAAAGAATATAAAGACACAACCAGTGCACCCGCATCCGGTGCAGGCATTTCGGCATCTACTTTATTGTTGTGCGTTCGTTTTCCTAAGTCTTTAATTAGTTTGAAAAATAAATTGTTTCTAACTCAGGTATGACAGAAAACCACTAATTAATGTTTGAATACGTACTATTATTGTCTGATGCTATCAATTATACATTTTGTTAGTTTAGGGATATTGCATTGAAAGCCAATCTGTAAATATTTCTAACCATCTATCACACGGAAGATTTTGTTTCTTCATTATAAACCCGTGCCCTCCTCTTTCGTATATATGCAATTCAACAGGTTGATTAGCCTCTAACCATTTGGAATAGATTTGAACACTGTGCGCCGCAGGAACTAGTTCGTCGTCACTGGCGCAAGCAATAAAGATCGGTGTCCTCACAGATGGCACTTTGGAACCGATTATAGCATTGCCATAAGCATAAATAACTGCCACAAAATTTGGGCGGCTCTCTTCCAAAGCATTGTAAGCGACCGACATCGTGATAGTTCCTCCGGCAGAAGAGCCCA
>DHWT01000205.1 GCA_002413325.1 Chitinophagaceae bacterium UBA5175
GTTATGGGGTATATAGCGCAGACTTCGCTGGTCTTGTAGGCAATATAAGCGGCCGCTTCATTTCCATCCATGATGGCAAGAGAATGATCGCCTTTAGTTAGTTCCGTTTCTGATTGTTGTCTGGTGGATGTTTGCATGGTGATCAAATTAGATTTTCAGGAATACCTTTGCACGAATTTAGGCGGATCGCCAGCTAAATCTAATGATGAAAATCAGTTGCCCGTATGACTAAAATTGGCTTCCGGGGCGGGGTGCAGGAATTGCCACAATCATTTCCAAAGAGCCGGCGCGTAGAAGGGCAGATGCCGGAAATGACCATAACATTCTGTCAATTATTACGCTAACTTGATAAAAATTAAATGCCATGGGAAAATTCTGGCTAAAAGATCCGGAGGAACATGATTTCCCGGCTGCTGCAGACTATTTAACATTGCTCTTAGATGAAAAAGAAGCAAAAGAAATCGCGGAAAAACTGAAGGCTGCCCCCACAATCACCAAGAAGGCGAAAGATATTTTAAGAGCAAGCCAGTTACCCCTGCTGAGCAAGGATAATCTCCACGTCCGTGAAAATCTGCAAAAAATCAAGAAAGGCAATAAAATGTCACCGGTATTGCTGGTGAGGCATGATTCCAAATTGATTATCGCGGATGGATACCACAGGGTATGCGCCATCTATTATCTTTCGGAGGATCTGAATATCCCCTGCAGACTGGTTTAACGAGATTCAACAATTCAAACCAATCTGCCACCCGCATCCGGATTCATGAGCCTATTATTTGGTCAATGAGCCTATTTTTAAGCCTGTTTTGATGTGATGAGCCCATTTCCCTCCCACCATGAGCCTATTAAATAATGCGCCCCCGGTCCCTTCCCCTTGTTCGATTGAAGTATACCCAGACGGGCGAGTTCCCCGAGATGGCGGGTGGCCGTTGGTTTCGAAACCCCGTTCATCTCCTGGTACATCCCGTTGGTGATCTTTTTATGAACGCTGATATAGGCAACTGCCCGGCGCAACGGTTCAGTTAAAGAAAGCGCTTCCAGGGCAACTTTTTGAGTTGGAGGAAGTGAAAGGAGCACCCTCATATCCGGATTCATCCGGGTCATGTATTCCTTTATAGCAGCGTTATACACAGAACTGCCGCCCCGGACTTTATATTCTGCATATTTCACGGGATCCTTCATGACGGACTGTGCAAATTTTACGGCTTTAGCAAAACGTCCCCTTCCTTTGGTCTGATTTTTGGAGGGAACTACACCAGACATATCCGGATACTTTCCTGAAAAGTAGCGTTTTTGAAAGTTCTTAAAAGAACCGCTTTACCAATTCCACCTCCCATACCCTGAAGGAGCGGGTTGCTTTTTACCCTGGCCATTTTTTTTAGTTGAGGATCTGAAATTAATCATTTTCCGTTATTCCTTCGTTATTTGTCCGTTTTTCTTCCGTAATATCGATAAGATAGATATAAATCGCCGGAAGAAAGCTGAACTTTTTAGCGTACCAGGCAGTATGCCCCTTCCTGTTTTGGCTTTTCACCCTGTTTATTTCATGTAACCTCAATACCTTTAATGAACCATGAGAATCCTCCTTACCGGAGCCAATGGTTATATAGGCATGCGCCTGCTGCCTGTCCTTGTTGAGGCCGGCCATGAAGTAACATGTGTGGTGCGGGACAGCAAACGGTTTACACCCCTGCCTCACCTGCTGAACAACATCTCCATCATTGAATTCGACTTTCTGCAGGTGGAAAAAATTACGCCTGTTTTCAAAGGAAAACAATTTGACGCAGCCTACTATCTGATTCATTCCTTGAACGATCAGCATGGGGCATTGGTTGAAAATGAAAAACACGCAGCACAGAGTTTTGTCGAAGTGTGCTGCCAGACACGGGTAAAACAAAGTATCTACTTAAGCGGGATCACCAATGCCGGGCATTTATCACCCCATCTGGCCGCAAGGCAAACAGTGAAAAATGTGATATGTAAATCAGGACTTGCCTATACAATTTTTGAAGCAGGTATTATTGTAGGATCGGGCAGTGCATCATTTGAAATCATCCGCGACCTGGTGGAAAAACTGCCGCTGATGATTGCACCCAGATGGCTGAACACCCAATGCCAGCCCATTGCCGTTCGAAATGTTATCCATTACCTGAGCAGCTGCTTACTTAACGAAAAAACATTAAACAGAATATTTGAGATTGGCGGGCCGAATGTGCTTACCTACAAGCAAATGTTGCTGGAATTCGGAAAAGTCCGCAATATTAAACGTTATATCTTAACCCTTCCGATATCTTCCAACACCACGTCTGCCTACTTTATCTATTTTGTTACATCAGCTAACCTCGCGCTGTCAAAGCAGCTTATTAAGAGCATGCAAAATAATGTGGTTGTCAAAGACTTTTCTGTTCAGGATATTATTCCCCAATATTTATACACTTATGAGGAAGCCATTGAAATGGCCTTTAAAAGAATTGAGCAGAACATGGTTGTTTCTTCCTGGACCGATGCGGCATCCAGCAGCCTGGCCCATCTGGACATCAACGAATATATCGAAGTGCCGCACTACGGTTGTTATCAGGATAGAAAGTGGGTTGAAATTGATGAAAACAAAATAGAGGAAGTGGCAGACAGATTTTTTGGCATTGGGGGCAGCAATGGCTGGTATTACGCCGATACCTTGTGGCACTTACGCGGACTAATTGATAAATTTCTCGGAGGTGTCGGTTTGAAAAGAGGCAGAAGGAGCGAATCAGAAATTCAACCCGGGGATGCGCTGGATTTCTGGCGTGTACTGCTTGTTGACCACAAGAATCATCGCTTGCTTTTATTTGCAGAAATGAAATTGCCGGGCGAAGCATGGCTTGAATTTTCAATTGTAAGAAATAAATACCGGTGCCTGTTAACACAAACGGCCACCTTCCGGCCACACGGCGTTGCCGGCCGCAATTACTGGTATTTTATGCTGCCCTTCCATTATTTTATTTTCAGGAATATGATCAACCGCATTGCCGGGCGTAAGCGTTAAATGATAAACACCTTATAACCAAAACTAATAACCCGTTATTCCATTTTTATTTTTGTAACCACTCCTTTAAATAAAATTCAAATCGTGTGATACTACGGAATAAAACTGCAATTATTTATGGCGCCGGCGGCTCAATGGGCAGCGCAGTTGCCAAAGCACTTGCCGGTTCAGGAGCCCGCTTATTTTTAACAGGACGCAATATCCGTTCTGTACAAAAAACAGCGGATGAGATCCTTGCCTCAGGAGGCCACGCGGAGGCAGACCCGGTGGATGCATTAGATGAAAAGGCTGTGAATGATCATCTAGATCGGGTTTTAAGCCAGGCCGGCAGCATAGATATTTCGTTCAATGCAGCCGGCACCGAGGTGATTCAAAATATACCTTTGGTGGATATGATGGCGGACGATTTTACAGGGCCCATAACATTTATGATGCGAACCCGGTTTATAACAGCCATTGCCGCCGGGAAAGTAATGATGAAACAGGGTTCAGGAGTTATTCTGTCCCTCACAGCCACTCCCGGAGGTATCGGCTATCCCTATACGGGAGGTTTCGCGCCTGCCTGTTGCGCAGTAGAAAGTTTTTCGGGAAACCTGGCTGCAGAATTGGGCCCATTTGGCGTACGCGTTGTTAATATGAGGTCGGGAGGTTCCCCGGATTCAAGGGTATTCAAAGAAGCGATTGAAAGCAACCCGGAAGCCATGAAGTCTATTCTGCAAAAAATGGAAGAAGATACCATGCTGAAAAAACTTCCTTTGATGGCGGATATTGCAAACCTTGCCGTATTCCTGTCGTCCGATAGCGCTTCCATGATAACCGGTGTAACGGTTGACGTAACCTGCGGAACGACTGCCGGATTAAATTACAAAGTAGTTCCAAAGGGTCAGACGATGTAGCCGTTCCTTCATTTCATCAAAAATCAAACCTTTTGATCTTTCCGTTGTAATGAATAGTTCCCGGATCTGCTGGCAGCGGCTCTGTAAATTGACAGCGATTCATATGAATGCATTTAAACCGGTCACGATGGATACACCCAAAATGAAAGTGGAAGTCTGGAGCGATATCATGTGTCCCTTCTGTTACATCGGCAAACGCAATTATGAGTCGGCCCTCAGCCAGTTTGGAGGTGGCGACCATATTGAGATTGAATGGCATAGTTTCCAGCTGGATCCGATGATTCCGAAAAACAGTAGCAGAAAAGAAAATGTTTATCAATACCTGGCTGACAGGAAGGGAATCAGTTATGATCAATCAGCCAAAATGCATGAACGGGTAATCCAGATGGCCAGGAACGCGGGGCTGGATTACCGTTTTGACAAAGCGATCGTGGCCAATTCCTTTGATGCGCACCGCCTGATTCAGCTGGCGAAAACCAAGGGTCTGGGCGATGCAGCAGAGGAAAGATTGTTTCGCGCTTATTTTACCGAAGGCAAAGATTTTGGAGATCATGATACCCTGGTATCGATCGGAAAGGAGACCGGACTCGAAGAGGATGAGATTAAATCAGCGCTGGTCAGTGATGAATATGCAGAAAAAGTGGAAAGGGATATTCAGGAAGCCGCGGAGATCGGTGTGGAGGGTGTTCCCTTTTTCATATTTGACCGCAGGTATGCCGTTTCCGGCGCCCAGCCACCCGAATATTTTCTGCAGGCATTGAATCAATCCTTCGGCGAATGGAAAAAAAATAATCAGGAAAAAGATCCGGTGGTCGCAGAAGACGCGATCTGCAAGCCGGGTGAGGATTGCCTGTAAAAAACGATACCGATGAAATATAACCTGCTTGGAAAAACAGGACTCAAGGTTTCTGAACTCTGTCTGGGTACGATGACTTTTGGCGGGAAGGGTTATTTCAAACCCATCGGCAGCCTGGGACAGGAATCCGTAGACGCCCTGATGAAAAGGTCCATCGACGGCGGAATAAATTTCATCGATACCGCCAATGTGTACTCAGAAGGACTCAGTGAAGAGCTTACAGGAAAATCCATTCGCAACCTTGGCCTGCATCGCGACGACCTGGTGCTGGCCACCAAAGTGCGCGGGAAAATGGGAGATGGCCCGAACGACAGCGGCCTCACCCGGAAACACATCCTCCAGCAGGCCGAAGCCAGCCTTCGCCGTCTACAGGTGGACTATATCGATTTGTACCAGATCCACAGTTATGATCCGTTAACACCGCTCGAAGAAACGCTCTCCGCGTTGGACGACCTGGTTCGCAGCGGGAAAGTGCGATATATCGGCGCGAGCAATTTAGCCGCCTGGCAACTGATGAAGGCTTTGGCATACAGTGAGTATCATCGCATCGCAAAATTTGTTTCCCTTCAGGCTTATTATACGATCGCCGGCCGCGACCTGGAAAGAGAGCTGCTTCCCCTGATCCGGGATCAGCAGGTCGGACTGATGGTCTGGTCACCCCTGGCCGGCGGACTGCTCAGTGGTAAGTACAACCGGGATCAGGAGAAACACGCGGATGGCCGGCGTGTCAATTTTGATTTTCCTCCGGTGAACAGGGACCGTGCCTTCGACATCATCGAACTCCTGCAGACCATGGCCACCACGAAAAACACAACCGTCGCCGGGCTCGCGCTGGCCTGGCTGCTTCACCAGCCGGCCGTAACCACCGTGATCATCGGCGCCAACAAAATGGAACAACTGGAAGACAATCTGAAATCCATCGACCTGAAATTTACACCTGACGAAATGGACAGGCTCGATAAACTAAGCCAGCTGCCCGCGGAATATCCGGGCTGGATGCTCGTACGCACAGGCGGGGACCGGAAGATCTAGTGCGGTGAGATGGTA
>DHWT01000002.1:0-1043 GCA_002413325.1 Chitinophagaceae bacterium UBA5175
ATATCGGAAATGTGAAAAAAGGGCAATGGGCTGTTTTTACGGTGGATGCGTTTCCGGATGATTCTTTCAGCGGGCAGGTACGTGAAATCCGCCTGCAGCCTGCGTATTCTGCCAATGTGGTCACCTATACCACGATCATTGATGCGCCCAATAAGGAGATGAAACTCAAACCCGGGATGACCGCGAATATTTTCATCTATACCCGGGCGGATTCGAACGCCCTGCTGATCCCATCGAGGGCCTTACGGTTTCAGCCGGATAGTACAGTGGCCAGGCATTTTAAAATACTGGCAAACAATAATCAGGAACCGGTCAGCAGAGAAACATCCCCTCCTATTTCACCTGCTAACAGTCCGGGTACAAAAAATCAAACGGCATCCAACAGCGACCGTCTTTTCCAGGCCGGTCGCGTGTGGGTAAAATCAGGCGATCAGCTGATTGAAAAAATAGTTCGAACCGGGATCACGGATGATATACATGTGCAGATATTGGACGGTTTACAGGACAGCGACCAGGTGGTTCTCGGAACCGTGCAACAGGGAACCATCATAACCGCAACGCCGGCCCCCAGGAGTCCTTTTATGCCGGCAAGAAGAAGGACAACCACGCCCAAACCGGGATCCACAGGTGCCAACCGTTAAAAAGATTCCAATGGAAACAACGAACCAGCCTTCTGTTAACCATCCAACGAATCCGGACCGGCAAAAAATACTGGAATTGCAGGAGATTAAAAGGGAGTTTAACATGGGCAGTGAAGTGGTCCGGGCTTTAAAGGGAATCAGTTTTGATGTTTTCAACGGAGAATTTGTTACCATCATGGGCAGCAGCGGTTCGGGTAAGACCACTCTGTTGAATATATTAGGCTGCCTGGATAAACCCACGGTTGGCAGGTATCTGCTGGACGGGGTGGATGTGGGCGGACTTTCGCGCAATGAACTCGCCCATATACGGAATCGTAAAATCGGCTTTGTATTTCAATCCTATAACCTGTTGCCGCGAACTTCGGCCCTGGAAAATGTGGAACTACCGTTGTTGTATAACCG
>DHWT01000002.1:1358-14717 GCA_002413325.1 Chitinophagaceae bacterium UBA5175
AACTGGCCGACCGTATGCATCATACCCCCAACCAGTTGTCCGGCGGGCAGCAACAACGCGTAGCGATTGCCCGCGCACTGGTGAACCAGCCGGTCATGATCCTGGCCGATGAAGCCACGGGGAACCTGGATTCGAAAACATCCTACAGTATCATGGCCCTGCTGCAGGAATTAAACCAGGATCAGGGGAAAACCATTGTTTTTGTGACCCATGAAGCAGATATCGCTTCCTTCAGCAGCCGGACCATAACCCTGCGCGATGGAAAGGTGATGAAAGACAACAGGAACACGAATATCAGATCAGCCAGGGAAGTGATAGCTGCGATCCCGGTGGAAACGGATATATAATTTTTATAAAATGAACTTTAGTGGTTTATTGAAAATAGCTTTTAAAGCTTTGCAGAAAAATAAATTCAGGACATTCCTGACCATGCTGGGTATTATCATCGGCGTGGCTTCCGTAATTGCCATGCTGGCCATTGGCGAGGGTTCCAAACAAAGTATCCAGGCACAATTGTCCGGCATGGGCTCCAATATGATTATTATCCGTCCAAACAGCAATGTAGTGGCAGGCGCCCGGCTGGATGCCACCAGCGTGCAGACACTTACAATCGAGGATGTAAATGCACTGCAAAAAAAAGCCATCCATCTAAACGGCGTGTCGCCCGTTGCCACGGCCAGGGGCCAGGTGATCTATGGCAATAATAACTGGCCTACCACGATGCAGGGTGTCAATATGGATTACCTGGATGTGATCCGTCAATGGCCCCTTGCTGATGGCGCCGCATTCAATAACACGGATATCGCTGTGCAGGCCAAGGTGTGCCTGCTGGGCCAGACCGTGTCGAATAACCTGTTCACCCGCGGAGAAAATCCGGTCGGGAAATATGTACGCTTTGCAAAAATTCCTTTTATGGTGAAGGGGGTTTTATCTAAAAAAGGAGAAAACGCTTTCGGCCAGGACCAGGATGACGTGATCCTGGCGCCTTATACCAGCGTTCAAAAGAGAATCCTGTCCACGATTTATTTCCAAAATATTTTTGCTTCCGCGACAGATGAAAATTCGACGGATGCGGCAGTCGGTGAAATATCGGAGATCCTGCGGACCTCCCACCGGTTAAAAAATTCCGACCCCGATGATTTTGCCGTTCGAACAATGCAGGAATTAATCAATACCTTCAGTTCCACCAGCAGGCTCCTGTCCATACTGCTTGCTGTGATCGCAGGCATTTCGCTGCTTGTCGGAGGCATTGGCATAATGAATATCATGTATGTTTCGGTCACTGAACGCACCCGTGAAATCGGACTGCGGATGTCCATCGGCGCCCGGGGAAGGGATATTTTATTTCAGTTCCTGACCGAGGCGATCATTATCAGTATCATGGGTGGTATTATCGGGGTGCTGCTTGGGATCACGGCCAGCAAACTCGTAACCTATTTTCTTTCCTGGCCCACGCTGATCACGGAGCCTTCTATTTTTTTATCCTTCCTGGTCTGCGCGCTCACCGGTATATTCTTCGGCTATTATCCTTCCCAGAAGGCATCCAGGCTGGACCCCATTGAGGCCCTGCGCTATGAATAGAAAACCATTGTAAATTTTTAAAATATATTTTATGCAAATACTGAAAAACAAAACTGCCATCATCACAGGAGCCGGTTCCGGTATCGGAAGGGCCATTTCATTGCTCTATGCAGCTGAAGGAGCCCGGCTGGTCATTACAGATATTGATGAAAAAGGCGGAAATGAAACGGCTGCTGAAATAAGTAAAAAAGGCGGGGAAGCTGTATTTGTCCTGGCAGACATGGCAAAAGCGGATGATAGTAAAAAAGTGGTTGACCAGGCGATTAAAAAATTCGGGGCCCTGCATATCGCCGTCAACAATGCCGGTATCGCCGGACCCTTAAAACCGATCGGGGAATATCCCATTGATGGCTGGGACAAAGTGATTTCTATTAATCTCTCGGGGGTATTTTACGGGATGCGTTACCAGATCCCGGCCATGCTGGCTTCAGGCGGGGGCAGTATCGTGAATATTGCGTCCATACTCGGAAAAGTGGCGACCAAAAATGCAGGCGCTTATGTAGCCGCCAAACACGGCGTAGTCGGGCTTACGGAAACGGCGGCGCTGGATTACGCAGAACAGAAGATCCGTGTCAATGCGGTCGGCCCCGGTTATATTGTAACACCGATGCTTACAAAAAATCTGGATGAAGCTACCCTGAAAGCCATTGCCGGTTTACATCCCATGGGAAGACTGGGGGTATCGGAAGAAGTGGCGGAACTGTGTTTATGGCTGAATTCCGATAAAGCTTCTTTCGTAACAGGCGCCTATTATAATGTGGACGGCGGATACCTGGCGCAGTAAAGGGTATAAAAAAATATAGTTTATGAAAAAGACCTCAGGTAAAAATCTTCAGACAGAAGTGGATGCCTGCTATTTATATCAGAAACTGGCGGAACATGAAAAGGATATTACCGTTGCCCGTGTTTTCAGTCAGATGAGTGAAATCGAAAAAAACCATGCGGAAGCTTTTCTCCGGAAACAGAAAGGGGATCTTCCTGCTGTAATGCCACTCCCCTCTTTCAGGGCAAAAACGCTTAATAAAATCGGGAAAATATTCGGGTACGATTATATATTGGGTGTATTGATGGATACAGAGAAAAGTATTTCACATGCCATCATCCAGGCCCGGAGTAAAAATAATCTTCCCATCACAGGTACAGAAACCAATCACGTGAAAATTTTGCGTTCCTTATTGCAAAATGAATCCAGGGTGACCGGAAGCCAGGTGGCAAGATTTGAGAGCAGGCACCGCTCCGTGGGTGGCAATGCCTTAAGAGCCGCTGTGCTGGGCGGAAACGACGGGCTGGTTTCCAATTTCAGCCTGGTCATGGGTATTGCGGGCGCTACGGAAGGCGGAAACAGCGTGCTGCTTGCCGGTGTAGCCGGACTGCTGGCGGGGGCCTTATCCATGGCATTGGGCGAATGGATTTCTGTAAAAAGTTCGCAGGAATTAAATGAAAATCAAATGCAGCTGGAAATGGAAGAACTGGAAGTCAATCCCGAAGGCGAGGAAAAAGAACTGGCACTGATCTACATGGCCAAGGGGATACCGGAAAACCAGGCGCACCAGATGGCTGCCGGGATCATGTCAGATAAAACACAGGCCCATGAAATATTGGTAAAGGAAGAACTGGGTATTAATCCCGAAGAATTGAAGGGATCTGCCATGGAAGCTGCCGTGTATTCATTTATCCTGTTTGCCATCGGTGCACTGATACCTGTTTTTCCATTCTTTTTCGGGACCGGCACTACGGCGATTATAATCAGCGTGGCCGGCAGTGCAGCCGGGTTATTTCTGATCGGTTCTGCCATCACCTTGTTTACAGGCAAAAGTATCTGGTTCTCCGGATTCCGGCAGGTTGTATTCGGATTGATGGCAGCCGCTGTCACCTTTGGTATCGGCAAAATCATCGGCGTTTCCTTAGCAGGGTAAATGCGCGCTTCGGTCCCGGGATCATGCTACAGTCTTTTTTCTATAATCCGCATTGAAATAAATGACAGGGATAACCAGGTGGTGGTTAAAAGGAGACTGCCAACAACATCACTGGCATAATGAACACGCAAATATATTCTGCTTAATCCGATAAGTACTCCAAAGGATAATAACAAAACGGAAGCCGTCCATTTAATACCGGTTTGTAAGGTGGATTGCCATACGAGAAAGATGAGCAGGCCACCGAATGTAAAACCTCCCAGCGAATGACCACTTGGAAAACTATGTCCGCCTGCGCCGGAAATCAGGGGTAGCACCGGTCGGGGACGCTGAAAGATTTCCTTGAAGAGAAAACCGGATAACAGGCTGGTCAAAGCAACAGCGGTAATCCATAAGCTATATCGGCTATTATTTCTTTTGAAAAAATAAAAGATCAGGAGAGCATAAGCCGGCACCAGAAAATATCCGCTTCCGAAAAAAGTGATAAAGCCCGCAACCTTTGTTTTTACGGGTGAAATGAAGGAAGCCATGATCTGATAAGTTCTTATATCAAAATGGTCTTCCTTTTCAATTAGGACTTCATTCGCCAGAAAAGTAAATAACAGCACGGAGAGTATGAACAGGATTCCGGCACTGACAAATTCAATCGTAAGCAGTTTGAGATGTCTCCTTACTTTTATTGATATAGGCGTCAAAGGAAAGAGCGTTTAATGAACTGTGAATAAGGCGTACGAATAAAATGATCAGGATGCAACCTGCAGGATATACACTGACAGACTGCTTCCCGGATGTTGGTATAAAAAACGGGCTTACGCCAGTTGCCGGTAAACACGGGCTGTTCCTACTTTACATTTTTAATCAGGAAATCGAGACCTGCTCTGCCTGGGAGGGGCTCGGCTGTTGTTTTATCTCCCAGGACCATGGTTTGAAAGTCTTTGGTATTATAGGCCGGCCACAAAGGCAGTCCGTTTCCGTTCGGGTTGCCGGTGGAGGCAAAATTTGCCCAATAGGATGACATGGTCTTTGCCAGTTCATGATCCACAGGTTCCCAGGGACAACGGTGTACAAATTCCAGATTGTCGTAGGCATAGGCCACTTCACCCGTATGGAAAGCGCCGTATTTCACATAATCACCCGTGGCAGGCAGCCTGCGGGCGAAACGATAGAGATAGGTTTTATACCTGCTGTGATCTGCCTGCAGATTTGCAAAGGTGTAATTCTGTATACCAAATATCATGTCCCGGGAAACGGCTGCCTGGGAAGCGGCCGCTTCTTCATCGGAACCAGCCGGGTATAATTGCAGAAACCTGGCCGCATCCGTCCCGTATATTTGTTCCGCCTGTTTTTTAAATTCCTCCGCGTTTTTCATTTTGCCGAATATCACACCGTCATTCTCGTTCCATCCGGTAAGCAGACCCACGTCATTTTGTTTGCCGGCTGCAAAAATATTTGCGATGGATTGCGGCAGCACATAACCATCCACGATGGGACCGCGGCTGGCCAGTGGTTTCTTTAATAATTCATCCGCCGAAATTTTCCGGAGATCGGCAACCGAGTTTACATGGAATGACTGGGCATAGCGGACACCGGCCTCTTCCGCCTGGTTCAGCAAACTGGTTTGCATTTCGCGACTGGCAAGGAATTCTGCGCCGCTTTCCGCGATGGCGCGTTTGAACAGACCTTTACAAAGAGGCGAAGCCACGAGACAGTTTACGCTCATGGAGCCGGCGGACTGTCCGGCGATGGTCACGTTATCCGGGTCGCCGCCAAAGGCCGCAATATTTTTTTTCACCCATTCAAGTCCCGCCACCTGGTCCATCAGTCCATAATTACCGGAAGCATTCCTGCCTGATTCTTTGGTGAGATCCGGATGGGCAAAAAATCCGAATACCCCTACCCGGTAGTTGATGCTGACAAAAACAATTCCTTTTTTGGCCATGGCTACCCCGTCATAGACCGGAACACCTGCGCCCCCGCTGGAAAATCCGCCTCCGTAGATCCAGACGATCACGGGTCTTTTTTCTTTCGGGGATTTGGCACCCGTCCACAGATTCAGGTACAGACAGTCCTCGCTGATGGGCGTTTTGGGAATGAGATATTCTTCTGACCAGGGACCGAAAGGCACCGGGCTGCTTTGCATAGGACTGGCGCTGAATTCGGTGCATTTTCTAATTCCGGTCCATTTGATAACCGGCTGCGGAGCCTTCCATCTCAGATCACCGACCGGGGGTGCGGCAAAGGGGATGCCTTTGAAGATCTGTATGTCGCCGGCAGGGTTGGTGGTACCGGAGATGGTTCCACCTTCCACTTTGACATTTTCAAAAGGCCGCCTGATATTTTTAAAGGATATGAATGTCAAAACGATAGCAAGCGCTGAAACAGAAGCGGTAAAACTGATCATTTTCTTATATGGCATCGGGATCCATTTATAATGTATGTCAAATATCTGCAAAAATTAATTGAATTCCGGTCGCTGTTACAGGGAGTTATCGGCGTTCAGCGATGCCCTTCATTTCCCGGTTCATAGCGTTGTGCCATCTTATGGCCTTCAGATACCGGAATACTCAATATAAATGTAGTACCCGGTTTGATTTCCTGATCTAGCCTGATTTTGCATCCGATTGATCTGGTCAGGTCCCGTATAATATGGAGTCCCAATCCGTTTTTTGCCCCACTGCTGGAAGTAGCATCATACAAAGCGCTGAGTTGCGCTTCAGCGGCACCCGCACCATTATCCGTTATGGACAAGTGCATATCGTTATGATCCTGCCATACTTTCCAGTTCACTTGTGCATCCGGTGTTTGCCGGAGCGCTTTAACGGCATTTGCAGTCAAATTCAGCATAATGCATTTCAGGTAGTTTTCATCCGTCTGAACAGTTAATCCGGCCTCACCGGAAAACGTGAATCTCACACCTGTTGTATCTGCAAAGAATTTCTGCAGGTATTCAAATAAACTATTTATTGCTACGGATGATATATCCGGTTTAAAATGCTCCATCTGGCCTTTGCTCCATAATAGCATGGATTCCATGGTCTCTAATAAGGATTTGGCAGAATCTGTTATTTTGTTTTCCCGGTCAGTCATTTGTGCTTCACTCAGTATACCGGGTTTTCTTTTCTGCAGCTGCATATAATTAATCAGGTTGGAAACGGGACTGCGCAGGTCATGACTGAGAATCCCGAAGAATTTTGCTTTTACTTTATTCGCCTCATCCAGTTCATTATTGAGTTTCAGCAAAGTGGTATTGTTTTTTTTGCGTGAATTGCTCTGGTGATAAATCAGGGCTGCAATCGTGGCCATAAATGCAACCACAATAGCCAGCAGCCACATTTTCTTATGCTGGTTACTAATCTGCAGTTTTTCATTTTCAATTTCCCTGTTTTTCAGGTCAATGGCCCCCTGGCTTTCCAGCGCTGCAATCCTGTTTTTGTTATCCTGCGAAAAAATGGAGTCTGTTAACTGCTGATAATTTTTAAAATTATTGTAGGCATTTTTATAGTCGCCTTTCATGGCCTGCGTTTCAGCAAGATCTTTGGAATACCCAGCCACATCTGCTTTATCTCCGGTCTGCAGGCTGGCGGTAACAGCCGATTGTAAATAAGTACAGGCCATTGTAAGCAGACCGGTTTTATTATTGGGCAGACCAAATTTGACAGCAGGCATTTGCGCAGGTTCGTCCTGTTTAACTATGGTTAACAGAATCCTTCCTATTTCGCCAATACAGGTATTATAGTTAATGGATGTACTGTTACCTATTTCTTCGAATTGTTTTTTGGCGGAAAATAAGTATCCGAGTGCGATTTCGCTGTTCCTGCGGTTAACAATGCCCAGTTGGGTATTAACAACGGCCTGCCCTTCTTTATTTCCCATTTTTTTAAATAATTCCAGAGCCCTCAGGTTATACTTTACTGCGTTTGCAGAATCATCCATTTCATGGTAGGTGTCCGCCATACAAGTCAGTTCATTGGCAATGCCGACTGTATTTTTTGCAGATTCCTGTTTTTCCAGGGCTTTCAAACTGTAATCGAGCGATTTTTTAAAATCCTTTTGTAAAAAATAGATGACAGCAATGGCCGATAAACTGTTCCCGGTTGAACGATCATTGTCCGGGATTGTTTCAAATATTTTTAAAGACTTAAAATAACAGTCGGAAGCTTTAATATAGTCGCTGAGTCGTTCATAAGACATCCCGGCAGCATAAACAGCGTTTCCCATTTCCTTTTTATTGCCCAGTTCCTTATAGAGATGATAACCTTGTCTAATATGGGATATTGCTTTATAATAGTCTCCCCTGAAATTATAAATGTTACCGTAGGTGATTTCACTTCTGGCGACACCTTCTTTCCAATTTATTTTTTTCGCAATGAAGGACCCGCTGTCTGCATAGATTGATGACTTATTCAAATCAATATCAATTAATACATCTGCTATTTGGAAATATAATTTTGCCTTTGTAGTGTCTTCTTTCGTATGCCATATTTCCTGATTCAGGGAATCCATAAGTGCCTGACCCTGTCTCTGCGAAAAGGCATGAAAGGAAATAAAAAAAATATTCAGGAAAATAAAAATCTTCATCGGTCATTGTGGCCTTAGCCCGTTTAATGCTTCTTTATATTTCCTGCCAACGGGTAATAAAATGTTATTTACCAGCACTTCACCATGACTTATTTTATCAATAAAATGTTTTTGCACAGCATAACTGCGGTGTATACGTACAAAGCTTTGGAAGGATTTTTCTTTTATCAGGTTGCCCAATGTAGATAGTACAGCATATTTTCTGCCTTTTGTCACAATGCTGGTATAATTATTCAATGCTTCCAGGTAGATAATTTCATGCAGTTGCAATTTTACCTGGTTCACCCCGTCTTTTATAAACAGGGTTTCCGAACCCAGCGTATGGTTAAGTAACTCAGCTTTCTGACGTATAGTCATGTATTCCCGGAGTCTTTCCATGGCTTTGTAAAAACGGTCATGTGAAAAAGGTTTTACCAGGAAGTCCAATGCGGCCATTTCGAAACCCTCCACGGCATATTCCGGATAAGAGGTAATAAAAATGCATGCTGGTATGTACGGCAGTTGTTCGCGCAGCGTCAGTCCATTCGTTCCGGGCATATCAATATCCAGGAACAACACATCCGGTGCTGATTTTTGTGCCGCGGTTAATGCCTCCATTGGAGTTTCAAAAGAACCGGTTACTTCTAAATAGGGAAATTCATTCAGGAAAGATAAAATAGTGAGCCTGTCAACCTCATCATCATCCACGACCATGCAGGTAATCGTTTTTCTCATCCGGTGTAGAATGGAGGGGTTAAAAATGCTCATTCAAATATAATTAAAAACCTGAATTTATGCTGTTCACCAATTTTTATTGTCGTTCGCCATTTTGATCTTTTTACACTTTTCGGTCAGTCTAGATTTGTTTCCGGTTCAGGATATTTTCCATTCCCATTTTTAAATTACTTTGTCATGAAACGGTATCTTCGGCAACTCCTTTTCATCTTTTGTTTTTTACCACTACTGGCATTTTCCCAGGCAAATGGCAGTCCCGATGTATTTCAAAAGGCGGACAATGCGGTCAATAAGGTGAATACCATCATTGCCGTTTTCCAGCCCTACCTGCTTAAAGCCAGGCAATTGTATTATGACGGTAAGCAACTGGCCGGCGATGCAAAGAATTCTGCCAACAGTGTGTTTGGTAAAAATGGCAATAACGGCGGAAACGGCGGGTATGCATCCGGCAGCTACAATAATCAACCTGGATATACAGACGGTTCCAACAACAATAATCAGTCCGGGTACAACAATAACGGCTATAATAATTCAGGGGGCAACTCCGCGCAATCCGGATATAATTCAGGCAACACCGGTGGATACAATTCAAACAGTAATCAGGGTGGTTTCAATAATAACAATGGTTATTCCAACGGACAAACAAACGGATCCGGGTACGGCACGGCTTCCGGTATCCAGGATTATCTGCCCAGTCAGAGCCTGCCTGTAAATAATCCTTCTTCCATAAACAGTGACGGAACGGGAAACTGGGGTAACCAGAATAATGGGCTATACGGTAATTGCCTGGATGCATTAACAGGCACTGTTATGGGGATGGGTGAGGCAGCTGATAAGCCTGGCTCTGTAGACCTTATGTTTTTCGCGCCGTCTGACGGACAAAACACCTATACCATCATGACTCCGGGATTTGCGCGCAATAACTCTACCGCTACATATATGACAGAGCATACCAGCGATCAGGTGATGCAATGGAGTGATGTGAATGAAACGGAAGTGGCGCTCACCCGGCTGACCCTGGGTCAGTTTGACCAGATCCAGAATAATAATCAGATTCTAAACGCCGTGCGCATGGCCCAGAACTATGCCGGATATTATTCTGCGGTCGGACAAAAATTAGACGGGATGGTATTCGCTGTTAAGGCAGAGTTGGAAAGCAGACAGGTATACGCACTCATCGCTGTATCCAGACAGGTAGGCACCAGTGGAAGCAACGGGTATCTGAAAATAAGAATCAAAGCCCAGGGGGTTGATGCCAATGCGAATGGCGCACCGAATGCAAATTTTTACCAGAGATAATTTTATCATCAACGCTAAAACTGTTCACAATGAAAAAGCGAGTTAATTTATCCATCCTGTTTTGTATGTCCGCCATATTCCTGTTTGCACAAGCCAGGACAACCACAGGTCATAAATATATGAATGAAACAGGTACCCACCTGAACAATCCTGCGTATATGCATACAATGGCCCGGGGTGTTCCCATTCCGAAACCCATTAATTTCATGCAATACCGGCGAAACCTGAACGCCATCTCCTCATCCACAGCCCAATCAAAGAATAACATGGATTACCGGGTTTCCAATATCTCGGGTTCTTCACCACGTAATAGTATTACCAATTCAAGATTCAACAGCGCCATGCAATTAAAAGAAATGGGATACACGATTACAAAAACCTTTAATGACGGCCATAGAGCAGCCTTTACACTGACCCGTGCCTCAGACGGCTGGGAAAATAAACCCGTTTTTAACAAAGTGGTAAAAACCACCAAACCGGACAACTCACCACCCGGATTTAACTGCGTCACTTCCACCCAGACATTTAATGCCCAGAGCACCAGTTTCATGAATGCCAACCCCAATGAAAAGGGTTCCCACCTGGTAGCCGGCTGCATTTATACTTTTGATGATTATTCTTCCGGAAGCTTCCGGGAGTTTACCGACGCCAGAAACCCGGTGACTGTGTATACGACCACTACTGTGGGAACCAACAGTGCCAATATTCAAAATCCGAATGGACAGACGCTCAGCCAGGGAATTTCAAATATCGTGAGCCAGTTTGCTCCCGGGCAGGCCGGCGTGGATTATGTGGAGCAATACTTTTCTTCCGATAATCAGTCGGATTACCAGATTCAGATATCTGCAGGAGGTTCTTATGGCGCTTTTTCCGGAAACGCATCTTTCACGCATAATCAATCCGAGCAGCATATCTATGTAACCATAGATGTCATTAAGCCCATGTTCACCATCAGTGTGCAACACCCACAAAATGGATATTTCCAGGATGGCAGGACACCTACAGCGAATTCACCGCTGGTGGTTGTGCAGGATGTTACCTACGGGGCCCGTATCCTGGCAAACCTGGATATCCAGATCTCTGCGCAGACAAATTTGGGCAGCCTGGGTTTGCAGTATAACAGCGGCGTGGCAAGCGCAAGACTGGATTTTAATGCGATCGCAAACGACAAAACCATTAAATACAAAATCAACTCTTATTTTGTAGGAGTACCTGTAACGACGCCCATCACCACAGTTCAGGATTTTGATAAACAGATCAGCAACATTTTTGCCCAGTCCAATTTCCGTACTGCCGTTCCCATCCAATATGGTTTAACCGATCTGGATGGAAATTCCCTGGGCATCGAAAGCGCCACGGACGTGTTCACTTCAACAAATTGTACACCGGCTGATGAAGTATTTACGCTGCAGTCTGTGATGGCTACCATTGCGACCGGAGAAGACGGGAAAAATGATAACTCGGAATTCTGGCTGGAGATTTATGCAGGTACGCCCGCGAACCACTCAAAGGTGGCCGTTTACTATGATAACAGGACGGAATTCAATAATAAATTCACGCCCACATTAAATGTTGGATTCCTGCCCAGCCCGCAACCCTATACGCTTGCCGATTTCAGTAACGGGGGGGCTGTTTTGCTCAGGCTCACCGCGCATGGTCATAGTGGTGACGACTGGGATATCAGTGATTTGAAACTCACATTTAATTTCATGAGCCAGAAAGGCACACCGCTTGTGAAAAGCTTTGCCCCAACCCAGTTCAGGTTTTCCGACAAATCAAACCCGGTTTTCTATTTTGACGGAAATTTTGCGTTGATTCAATAATCCATTCCCTGCGGGCCGGTCCCAGTACGGCCCGTTTTATTTTAAATCATCAATTTATTTTATGAAACGATATTTCCTGATCTCCCTGTTTTTCATAGGCATGACAGGTTCTGTTCAGGCTAGTACGATTCCACCGGGTCGGATCAATAATCATAATGGAAAAGAAATTCCGCTGGAAGAAGGAGGCCGACGTTTGCGGGACTTTTATCTTTCTCTCGATGTGGAGAATCTCTGGATTGCCGGCCAGCATATCAACTGGGAGACGGGCATGGCAGACAGACCCGATGTCACCAGCGGCAATCATACCCATTGCAGTGCGTTTGTTGCCGCCGCCTGTAAAAAACTGAATATATATATTCTCAGGCCCCCGGAACATAAACAGGTTCTGCTGGCTAATGCCCAGTTTGAATGGTTGAAAGGAAGCGATGCCTTATCGGAAGGCTGGAGACTGGTAACCGGTGCAGATCCCTATGAAGCAGCCCAGAGGCTGGCTAACAAAGGCATGGTTGTCGTTGCCATTTGCCAGAATCCCGATCCCGCAAAACCGGGACATGCCGCCCTGGTGATGCCCGCTGCTCTGACGACCGAAAAAATGGAAGAGTCGGGTCCGGTATGTATCATGGCAGGTACGCATAATTTTAATAAAATATCCTTAAGAAACGGATTCAGGTCCCATTTAACGGGCTGGCCTGAACGCAGCATATTGTTTTACTACAATATCCATCTGCCCGGTTAAAATGATTCTTTCAGCAATCAAATTATATTTTAAACAATTAATTGAATCAGCATGAATAGGCATTTCATATACCCTGTTTTTTTACTCCTGGTTTCTTCTTTTTGTACATCTGCACAAACTGTGGTAGGTGTCTGGAAAAGTAAAGGAAACCTGCTGATCATGGATGACGGCACGAAGAAAGATATGCAAAAGACCCTGCTGAAACTAATGCCCTGCCAGGCAGACATCAAATATGTTTTTACAGCAACGGGAGAAATGTATTCCCAGGCCCCGAAGAACTGTGGTCCCGGTGGTGATTTGACCCGGGCGACCTACAAGATATCAGGCAATGCCCTTACGGTTATCCCTAAAGTGAGTCTGGGGACCAATTTTTTGACAACTTACACGGTAGCGTTTAAAGAGGACCAGCTGATTCTTTCTCATGAATATACGAAAGCAGAAAAATCGGCGCTGCATTCCAAGGCAAAGGAGATCATTATAACCTACCAGCGGATATGAACGCACCAGGTGGCTTAGAGTTATTTGCGGCGGTTATACCCTCTTGTCGGAGCCATTTAAAGCCAAATTACTGTGGTGAAAGGTGATCCGACCGCAGTATGTTCCACCTGAGATATCCTATCGATATCCTATCTATACCCTATCGATACCCCTTCCATTATCAGTTTTGCTTATATCAGTAAAATTTACTGGCTTTACCTACGTTTACCGAATT
>DHWT01000297.1:0-5992 GCA_002413325.1 Chitinophagaceae bacterium UBA5175
TTATAAACAGCCGTCGGGCTCGTGAGCACGTAATTATTGAATTTGGCTGACATCAGGTTGACATTGGCAGAAAAATTCTGCCCGGGATGGGCCTTGCTGTCCACATTATGTGCCCACTGGAAATTATAGGTTTTGTTTTCTATATAGGCTGATTTCCCGGAATTATCCAGGGTTTTGGTATCCTGGTACACGATGTTCAAACGGCCGCTGTACCGGTAACGGACCCGGTATTCCGGTGTAAAATATAAGGTATACCCCCCATAGGAATAAAGGTCGGACTTGAAGGCCACATCAAAATTATCATTCAGTACTTTATAATATCCGAGTCCCTGCAGGCCCAATCCATACTGGGCACTCACGTCAAAAGTAGGTGGCAGAAAACCGGAATGCCTGCCCTGGGAGATCGGGAAATAGCCAAATGGAACATAAATAGGAATCGGGACTCCTTCAAATTCCGGATGCACGGGACCCGTGATGGCCATCTTTTTATTGATGAGTTTCATTTTGTTGGTACGGAAAGCAAAATGCGGGGTATCCAGGTTACAGGTAGTAAAGCGTCCGTGGAAAGCATAATAATCATCTTTGGATATTTTTTTCATTTTCTCTCCCATCACATACATTTCACCGCTCTGGGTGAACGTATTCACCGTGATGCCCTTCTGGGTTTTCATATTAAAGACGATGGAATCCGACTCCATTTTTGTCTCGGCCTGGGTCATTTTAGGCCGGCCATTCATGGCTCCGGCCGTATCCCTGACAAATGTGGCAATGAGCAGATTATTAGGCTGATCCATCCGGATATTATATGCATTCAGTTCAATATCCTTATACTTCGTATTCGCTTTATTATAAAGGGTGATATTTTTAGTGGGCACATCCAGCACTACGGAATCCTGCGCACTATAGGCAATGGGTGCATCCAGGGAATCCTTGGATACGGGTATATGTATCGTATCAACCTGCTGCCGCGCGCTGTCCGAATTAAAAGGAAGGGTATCCAGTGCGGCTGAGTCCAGGATGACCGAATCTTTTGCCGGCGACAGGCTTTTTTTTGGAATGGTATCCTGGGCAAAAGATGTTAACCGGCCGGGAATCCTGGAGTAACGGGCTGAACTGTTAATGGTTATACAAAAGAATAGGAAGGTCAAAATCAGCGCGGAAACGTATTTTAAACTAATTTTGCACCCGTTATTCATACATTATAATGGTACAAAAATAGGGGTATCCTATCTAATGAAATTGTGAAGATTAACATCTTGACAGTCAAAAAGAAAACTATGCTGAGAGCATTATCCGGCGGGATCATTTCCACTTTTATTTTTTTTACCTTTTCGTCCTTTATAACCGGCGGTAGCCCGGCGGCCCAGAAACTCCGCACCATCGTGATCGATCCCGGTCACGGCGGATTATACCCGGGTACCCGGGGATTGATATCCACTGAAAAAGAGGTAACCCTTGAAATTTCCCTTAAACTCGGGGAAGCTATCAAAACGAATTTTCCCGATACCAGGGTGGTTTTTACCAGGACCACCGATGCCTGTGTAGACAATGCCACCAATCTGCATGATGATCTGCATGGACGCGCCCAGATTGCCAACCAGGCTAAGGGTGATTTATTTATCAGCATCCATTGCAACTCCACCAGGCAGCCCGCCGGGGGGTATTATGAAAAAAGAGTGATCGGGCATAAAAAAAAGCTGATGTACGTGGGCAAGGGATCCAGAAAACGTAAAAAATGGGTCAATGCGCCTGTATATGAATCTTATTGGGTAAAGAACACACGTGTCGGTACAGAAACCTATATCTGGAAGGCCGACCGGAATACGAAAAAAGGCGATGCCATCAACGAAAGGGACGAGAGCGGCGAAGACATTACCGACAGCTCGGAAGAAGCCTTTGACCTGAGTTCTCCCGAAGCCCGCATGCGCGCACAATTATATGAGAAAAAATATTTTGATAACAGCGCCCTCTTTGCCTCCATGGTAGAAGAGTCCTTTGCGTCTGCCGGCAGGCAAAGTTATGGCGTGAAACAGCGTGATGTGGGAATACAGGTACTCCAGGCAACGGGTATGCCCAGCGTGTTGATTGAGGTAGGCTTTTTAAGTAATAAGGAAGAAGAAGAATACCTGAACAGCAATAAGGGTCAGGGCGAAGTGGTACAGGATATCATAGATGCATTGGAGCGCTATAAAAACCAGTTGGAAGGCGGCGTATCCTCCACACCGGCTCTGCCGGAGGATTCCATTCGCAAATAAAGGAACAGCGGAACGGGAACAGGGAATGATCTTTTTCCTTAGGTTTGTAATTCATAAAAGATGTCGGCAGCCTGATATTTTAAACAAAATTGGGAATGAAAATTACAAACGAAACAAAAATAGGTGCGCTGACATCGGTCTCCATTGTGCTGCTCATCCTCGGGTTCAATTTCCTGAAGGGAAAAGACCTGTTTGAGCACAGCAAGAAAATTTATGCGGTGTTCAAAAGCGTGGAGGGGCTGGAGCTTTCAAATTCCGTAAGCATCCAGGGTTTGCAGGTAGGTACCGTGTATGGCATACAGGCAACCAATAAGGACCTGGATGGCATCCTGGTAACCATCAGCATGAAAAAAGACGTGAACATCCCCAAAAATTCGGTAGCCTATATCAGTGCAGGGCTCATCAATTCATCAAATATCATCATCCAGAAAGGTGATGTTACAGATTTTATACAGGATGGCGATACCCTGCAAACCATAACAAAAGGAAATATTCTTGCCGATATGCAGGGTAGCCTGAACCCGGTTATGAGGACCCTCACGTCCACGCTGGGTTCCCTGGATTCCCTGATACAGATTGTAGGCAGCCTGTTCAACCCGGGAGTCAAAAACAATTTCACTTCCATAATCGGCAACCTGGCCCGTTCTTCGGCTTCCCTACAGGTGTTGCTGAACGACCGGAACAGCTCCCTTTCCCGTACCATGGTTCATTTGGACAGCTTCACGAATAACCTGGCAAGCAATAACCAGCGCATCACGGGAACACTCGATAACCTGGAAAAAACAACCGGCAAACTGGCCAATGCCAAAATTGACGAAACCCTGCAAAGTGCCCAGACGGCGATGAATTCATTGAAAGAGGCGATCAGTAAAATCAATAGCCGCGATGGCACCATGGGATTATTACTAAATGATAAAAAACTCTACCTGAACCTCGAAAATACAACACGGAGCCTCAATATTTTACTCGACGATCTCCGCCTGCATCCGAAGCGGTATGTAAATGTTTCCGTGTTCGGTAAAAAGGACAAATCGGCACCGCTGACCGCTCCATTGAATGATACCACAGCCAACCGGTCAAAACCCAATTAATGAAAAAGCCGGCCCTGTTCCTGGCCATTGCGATATGTTGCCTGTCCGGATTTGAGACCCTGGCACAGATTTCGGTTCCGTTCAAGTCAAAGACCGACGACAGCATCCACAACGTTTTTATATGGCATTCCGATACCCTGCGTGAATTGCGTAAGGATTCAATTGCCATCCAGTCGCTCTTCGGTCACGTAAAACTCCAGAGCGAAAAAACTTTTTTTTATACCGACAGCCTCGCGATGAACCATAAGGATAATATCATCGAAGCCTTTGGCCATGTGCATATCAACGACAAGGATTCGACAGATATCTATTCAGATTACATGAAGTATTTTGTGGATACGAAAAAAATTATTTTCCAGAAAAATGTGCAGCTCCTGGATGGCAAGGGGACCCTCTCTACCGACGAATTGCATTATGACATGAATATGCATATCGGCGATTACTATAATGGAGGTAAGGTGGTCAATAAGAATACAACGGTTACCAGCCAGGAAGGGACTTATTATGCTGATACCAAGGATGTTTATTTTAAGAAAAATGTAAAACTGAAAGATCCGGCCTATGATCTTTCAGCCGATTCCCTGATCTATAATTCCGAAAAGCAGCTGGCAACTTTTATAACTACCACGTTTATACGCGACAGCAGCGGGCGTACCATCAGTACCCGGGATGGATTTTATGATATGAAGAATCACAGGGCACAGTTCGGCAAACGTCCTACCATAACTGACAAGGGAGAAACCATTACAGCGGATAATATTCATTTTGAAGACAGTACCGGCATCAGTACGGCGCAGGGTAACGCTGTTTTTCAGGATACGGTGCAGAACCTGACACTGATTTCAAACCTGATGATTGCGAATAAAAAAACAAATACCTTCCTGGCCACGCAGCAACCGCTGATCATTTTAAAACAGGATAAGGACTCCATCTATATAACCGGCGATACGGTCTTTTCGGCTAACATACCGGACTCCGTTTTGAGAACACCCGATTCCGTACAGGGAATGGCCATCGTCCGCAAAGCAGCAAACCCGAACGACAGCAGTCTGCGTTATCTGCAGATTTATCACCATGTAAGAATATTTTCAGACTCCCTGCAGGCAGTGGCCGACAGCGTATATTATTCCGGACTGGATTCCATTTTCCGTTTATATATAAACCCCGTTGCCTGGGCCGGCGGATACCAGGTTACCGGCGACACGATGTTTTTGTATACGAAAAATAAAAAACCCGACCGTCTGTTTGCATTTGAAAACAGCCTGGTTGTCGGGAAAAGTTATACCAATATGTATAACCAGATAAAAGGGAATACCCTGAACGGCTATTTTAAAGACGGTGTAATTGACTATATGCGGGCCAAGGGAAGCGCGGAAGCTGTATATTATATTAAAGACGACAGTATGAACCTGGTGGGCGTAAACCGCGTGAATAAAGCGGATGTCATTGACATGATCTTCCTGAACAAGCAATTAAACAAGGTTGTGCTGCGCGAGGATGCAGACGGGGTCATGTACCCGATCAGAAAAGCCAAGATCGATGAATTGAAACTCCGCAATTTCAAATGGCTGGATTACCGCAGGCCCAAAACGAAATACGAGCTCTTCAGAGAAGCACCCGAACCACAAGCCGTGCCAGAGGAAAAAACAGGTCCTGTCAATGAGGAAAGAAAAGATACGATACAAGGATTGCGGTAATGATGGCTGCCAGGTCGGCCATTAGTGCTGCGGGGATGGCATATCGGATTTTATTGATGCCTACTGATCCGAAATATAAAGCCGCAATATAAAACGTGGAATCCGCAGTTCCCTGGAAAACACAGGCAAGCCTTCCTACAAATGAATCCGGCCCGTATTGCGTCATTGTGGAAATCATCATGCCCCTCCCGGCGGCCCCGCTCAGCGGCCGCATCAAAGCGGTCGGGAGGGCCGGCACAAAATCTGTATTCATTCCAAGGAAATGGAAAAAAGAACCAATTCCCTGAATCATGAGATCCAGCACACCGCAACTTCGCAGCACACCGATGGCCACCAGCATCGCCACGAGATAGGGAATGATGGTCACAGCTACCTGGAACCCCTGCTTCGCGCCTTCAATAAAAGTTTCATATACATTCACGCGACGGACCATACCCCCGATAATAAATACCACGAACAATAAAAGGATCAGGCCATTACTGAAAACATTGGAAAAGGGCACAATATAATTACTGTGCACCCGGAGAAAGAATACCAGCGCCGCGATCAGTGCCGAAATGCCCCCCACCCATAAAAGGATCACCGGCTGAAACAGATTGATTTTCTGCCGGATGGCCACCACGGTGAGGGCCACAACCGTAGCGGCAAAAGTGGTAATCATACAGGGGATAAAAATACTGGTCGGGTCATTTGATTTGAGAATGGCCCGCTGGGCAATAATACTCACGGGGATGATCGTCAGTCCTGAAGCATGCAGCACCATAAACATGACCTGTGCATCGGATGCTGTGTCTTTTCTGGGATTAAGTTCCTGGAGACTTTGCATGGCTTTCAAACCAAAGGGCGTGGCTGCGTTGTCGAGACCCAGGAGGTTTGCAGAAAAATTCATTACCATATGTCCCATGGAGGGATGGTTTTTCGGAACCCCGGGAAACAGCCGGTTAAAAAA
>DHWT01000297.1:6396-20821 GCA_002413325.1 Chitinophagaceae bacterium UBA5175
ATCGTCTTGAATATTTCGGTATCACCAAAAAAGATCAGGCGGATGAGCGCCGTAATGAAGGCCAGCAGAAAAAAAATGATCCAAAGCAGGTTGAGGGCCATATCCGGAATTATGGGTTGAATATAAGTAAATAAATAACGATCCCTCAAATACTTCTATCTTTGCGGGCGCAAAAACAAACAGACCAGGATACCTAAATAAATTTAAACCATGGCTTTAAAGGCAGGCATCGTCGGATTACCGAATGTAGGAAAATCCACGCTGTTTAATGCGGTCAGTACCAGTGCAAAGGCCCAGGCCAGCAATTACCGGTTTTGTACCATTGAACCCAATATCGGGCTCGTGGATGTTCCCGACGAACGCCTGAACAAACTCGCGGAACTCGTTCACCCCGACCGGATCGTACCGACCCAGATTGAAATCGTGGACATCGCGGGTCTCGTTAAAGGAGCCAGCAAGGGAGAAGGACTGGGCAATAAATTCCTGGCCAATATCCGGGAAGTGGATGCCATCGTGCACGTCATTCGTTGTTTCGAAGATGAAAATATCCTGCGCGATGAAGGCGCCATCAATCCTGTGAGTGACAAAGAAATCATCGATACGGAACTCCAGCTGAAAGACCTGGACGGGGTGGAAAGAAAATTCCAGAAAGCGGAGAAATTACTCAGAACAGCCGACCCCAAACAAAAGGCGGAATTTGAAGTGTTGAAACGATGTAAGGAGCACCTGGAGAAAGGAAAAAATATCCGGGAGATGAACCTGGATAAAAATGAAAAGACGGCGATAGCAGATCTTTTTTTACTCACCGACAAACCGGTTTTATACGTTGCCAACGTGGATGAAGCGTCCATGCATACCGGGAATCGTTTTTCTGAAGCCCTGAAAAAAGCGGTCGCAGCAGAAAACGCCCAGGTGATCGTGATGAATAATTCCATAGAACAACAGATTGCTGAACTGGAATCGGCGGAGGACAAAGCCTT
Organism: Chitinophagaceae bacterium UBA5175; assembly: GCA_002413325.1. Taxonomy (GTDB): domain Bacteria; phylum Bacteroidota; class Bacteroidia; order Chitinophagales; family Chitinophagaceae; genus Puia. Next base: position 7,377 of record DHWT01000297.1, read on the forward strand.
GTTCATGGAAGAATATAAAATGACGGAGCCCGCCCTGAATAAACTGATTCGCAGTACGTATGCCCTGCTCAGCCTGCAGACTTATTTCACCGCGGGTGTCCAGGAAGTGAGGGCCTGGACGATTCACGCCGGATGGAAAGCACCCCAGGCTGCCTCTGTAATACATACGGATTTCGAAAAGGGATTTATCAAAGCGGAGGTGATCGGCTATGAAGATTTTATAAAATATCAATCCGAAGCCGCCTGCCGCGAAGCAGGAAGACTCCGGATTGAGGGAAAAGACTATGTGGTGAAAGACGGAGATGTCATGCATTTCCGCTTTAATGTATAAGGAAAGCACGGGAGAACGGTAGTTACTTCCGTACTAATAAATATTGTATCCAAGACTCACATAATACAGCCCGCCGATTTGTGCATTCCCGATGGCATCCACATAATATTTATTCAGCAGGTTTGTTGCTCCAATCTTAATCATGCTGTTCTGCATTTTTGGAAGTTTCATGCTGATCTGCGCGTCGAGCGTTCCGAAAGCCGGCGTGGTTCCTGAAATAAAAGAAGACTCGTAGGTATAGCTGTCCTGCCAGCGGTAAGTCAGGTTAAAACCAAATACTTTTTTGATCGTATAATTTCCAACAGAAATATTGTATTTGATTTTGGGGGTATTGAACTGGGTAAGCACATTGACGTCAGCGTTCGACAAATCGTTATATGCTACGTTTCCACCGGCGAAGAATCCTTTCGGCAGCGTATACTGAAGGCTGAGACCGGCACCCACGGTATTCACGTTATTGCTGCTGTTGGTATAAATTCCAAACGTGTTCAATGCATTTTGTCCCTGGGTTAGCGGATCCTTCACCAGTACAGTCAGCCCAATAAAATTGGTGTACTGTGCATAAAAACCATATACATCGATATACAATTTTTCTGCAATGATTCCTTTATAGCCCAGTTCCCAGGATGCCACGGTTTCCGGTTTGAATTCCTTGAACTGGTATTGGGTGGGCGGAACGCCTGTCCTTGCATAATTTCCGAGGGATGCGGTATCATAGGTATTTGTTGTTAACCCATAAGCCTGGATAAATTGCGGAAGACCGCCGATCAGCCTGGCTGAACCGGTTTGCAGGTTGATGTATTGATTCTGGGTTGAAGGGAAACGGTAAGCTGTCTGGTAAGAAGCCCGTATAAAATTGTCCTTGGCAACCTGGTAAACTGCCGTGAAACGGGGAGTAAACCTTCCCTGGAAATTGGAATTTTTATCGTAACGGCCGGCTGCTGTAATTTTTAAGAGGTTGTCGAAAAATCCTTTTTGTATCTGGGCAAAAGCGCCGGTTTCATTAATTTTAATGGTCCCGGCTGTATCTGCAAAAATGGTCCCGTGTGAATTCAGAACGAATTCACGCGTGGAAGCGCCTACGGTAATATCGGCCCATTTGATCAGGTCAGAGAAATTATACATGCCCTCACCCACATAAAGATCAGTCTGGTCATTAAACTTCCCCCCGGCAGGAATCGCCAGCTTTTTCAAAGAATCGAGGGATTTATTGAAAGAAGCGCTTCCAGGCTGGTACCTGTTTTGATCTGCATAGGTTCTGGCAGCGGCACTGGCCGTAACATAGGCATCTGCCGGAGTTTGTCCGAGACCCAGCGCCGTGCCAAATGCCTGTGCATACGCACCGATATAATTAGGTGCCCAGACCGTTGCCGTCGGCGCATACGATTCATTCATTAAAGTGGCTGTTGCAACCATATCGGATGAATTGCCCGCGTTTTCCTGTGTAGTATAAGCCCTAACATAAAAATTCTTTCCGGTTACTTCAGCTTTGTACTGTCCGATCGTTACGTCCTGGAGGTTATACCGGTCCGTTCCTGTATAGATGGTGCTGGCCTTCCCGAAATTACCGGTCAGGCTGGCAGTTGTATTGTCTGAAATTTTATAATACAGACCGGCCGATGCTTTTAAATTATTCGCATTGTAATTGGTCAGTGTATTTTCATTGTACCCTGTTCTGGAAACGCCGGAATTCTGGGGTGTCAGGGCAGCAATTCCCCTCAGCTGGGCTGCCGTGGTAAGATCACCTGCAGCAGCATATTGATCCGCTGCCTGGTTTAACCCGTTGTACACAGTAAAAAAAGCGTTTTCATCACCATAAGAATTCACGCCGTTATAATCCGGCTGGCTTCTGTTGCCTGAAATGGGTGTGCCTTTTACCGGGCTGTAATTCCGGTAATCCGTAGCATACCAGTCTTTCGCCTGGGTATATTCGGCCGAAACACGGAATGCAAATTTGTTGAATGCCTGTGCGTACCGCGCCATCCAATCATAATAGGGCGCCGCACTGCTGTTCGGATCGCCGAGATGATTCACGCCCTGTTTGATCTGGGCGCTCAGTCCCTGGTATTTATAAGGGTCTTTGCTGGTCATCAGGATGGTTCCCGTCATACCGCCGGATCCGTACAGGGCAGACGAGGCACCGGGTAATAACTCCACGTTATCAACGTCCAGTTCATTCAGGCCCACAATATTTCCCACAGAAAAATTCAATCCCGGCGCCTGGTTATCCATCCCGTCTACCAACTGGTTCATGCGCAGGTTTCCGCTGCCGTTAAATCCCCTCGTGCCCATGGTTTTAAACATGATGGAAGAAGTAACCACATCCACCCCTTTTAAATTGGCGATGGCATCATAAAATGATGGGGCGGGCACCTGCAGAATGGCGGCGCTGCTCATACGCTCGATGGAGACCGGCGATTCCAGGCTCCTGATCTGGGACCGGGTGGCAGATACCACCACTTCGGTTCCCATTATGGAAGCCGGCTTCAGGTCGACTTCTATGATGGAGGACGCCGATTCAACCAGGATCTCCCGGGTTTCATATCCCACGGATGAAATAACTAATGTAAACGGGAAAGCCTGGTTAACAGTCATTTTGAAATTTCCATGACTGTCAGAATAGGTTCCTGTCGTTCCCCCTTTCAGCATTACGGAGGCTGCCGGAACCGCTTCTTTGGTATCCCCGTTATTGATTTTACCGGAGATGACTACGGACTGCGCAACAGTCCGGTTCAGGAATAAGAAAACTAGCAGGATGACAAAAAAAACAGGTTTTAAGGTTTTCATGGCAAGCTGTTTAAATCGTTGAATTTCTACTTGAAAGTAAAGTACCGTTTTGTACACGTTAATAAAAAATAATTATGTATGATTTTGATCAGGCAGGCAATCAGACTTTTACCTGGCTTTTCACTTTTACTTTTTAATTTTTGATTTTTACAATAACCTTTGCAAACAAAATTACAAAATGACACCATATCATTTCCCGGATCAGACGGCTTATTATAAGGGAAAAGTGCGGGATGTGTATAGTATAAAAGATCATTTACTGGTCATGGTGGCCTCCGACCGCATATCCGCATTCGACGTCATCCTACCCCGCCTCATCCCCTATAAAGGACAGGTTTTAAACCAAATCGCTGCATATATGCTAAAGGCCACTGCGGATATATGTCCCAACTGGCTGCTGGCTACCCCCGCCCCCCATGTGAGTATTGGAAAACGTTGTGAACCTTACCGGGTTGAAATGGTTGTACGGGGTAATGTTACCGGCCATGCCTGGAGAACCTATTCCTCGGGGGAGAGAATACTTTGCGGTGTTCCCCTGCCGGAAGGACTCAAAGAAAATGATTATTTCCCGCATCCCATCATCACGCCGTCCACAAAAGCAGAAACCGGGCATGACGAAGACATTTCGAAAGTAGAAATTATCGCCCGCGGGCTCGTGAATGAAAAAGATTATGAGCGAATGGAAGAATACACCCTGAAACTTTTCCAGCGGGGAAAAGACCTGGCCTCAAAAAGAGGACTTATTCTGGTAGATACCAAATACGAGTTTGGAAAAATCGGCAACACCATTTATCTGATGGACGAGATCCATACACCGGATTCTTCACGGTATTTTTATTCAGATGGTTTTGAACAAAGACAGGAAAAGGGAGAAAAACAAAAACAACTCAGCAAGGAATTCGTGCGTGAATGGCTGATTGCAAACGGGTTTATGGGCAAGTCCGGGCAGCAGGTACCGGCGATGTCGGACGAATGGGTGCAAACCATATCCAACCGTTATATAGAATTATATGAAAAAGTGATCGGTGAACCTTTTATTCCGGTTTCTTACAGCGAGGAAAAAACCTACCAGCTGATTGTGGAAAGCCTTAGTAAGCTGAACGCGTGAAGGTCATCGGTCAACCATCAACCCCGGATGTCTTTTCCGGGACTTATTGAAAATTTTCTGATCGTTCATCCGGCCTTTGCGTAATTGTTTTTGTTCCTCTTCCGGCAGGTGATAAATATCCCGGCAGGCGGCACTGCAGCAGCCGTTGTATTTTGAAGCACAGTCGGCACACTGGATGAAGAGAAGGTGGCAGCCACTGTTTTTACAATTGGTATGCGTATCGGCGGGTTTGCCGCACTGGTGGCAATGGGCAATGATCTCCCCTGAAATCGGTTCACCCAGCCTTTCGTCGAACACAAAATTTTTACCGTGAAATTTATTTACAAGTCCTTTTTCCTTAACGGTATTGACATAATGAATGATACCGCCTTCCAGATGAAACACTTTTTTAAACCCGCGATGGAGCAGGTAAGCGCTGGCTTTTTCACAGCGGATGCCTCCTGTACAATACATGATCACCGGTTTGTCTTTCTGAACCTTCAGTAAATCCACAGCCATCGGAAGCTGGTCCCTGAATGTATCGCTGGGAATTTCGATGGCCCCCTCAAAATGACCTACTTCGTATTCGTAATGGTTACGCATATCCACCACCAGGGTATCCGGATCTGCAGTAAGCCGGTTAAAGGTTTCGGCATCCACGTACTGCCCTTTATGTTCCATGCTGAATTCCGGGTCACGGATCCCGTCTGCCACAATTTTCTGGCGTACTTTGATTTTTAAAACCCAGAAGGAATTCCCGTCAGCGATAGCGGTATTCAAACGAAGGCCCCGGAGTGCTTCGATCGTTTCCAGGAATGCGCGGAAATCATCCATCCGGGAAACCGGGACGCTGATCTGGGCATTGATGCCTTCATGCGCCAGGTAGATCCTGCCAAAAACCTGCCATTGCGCCAGCTGCAGGTAGAGCTCATCGCGGAAAGCCCGGGGATCTGCGATCGGAAAATACCGGTAAAAGGAAATCGTCCGGCGCGGAATCTGTTCTTCCAGAAGTCTCTGCCTGAGTTCCTTTTGTGATATCCGGTTATGTAATATTGCCACCCTGCAAATTTATGAAAGGATTTACGTTTTATAAAACCCAGGGCTATTTCAGGAAACCCTGCAGAATTGGCTAAAAATTTTTTACTTTTAAATGATTTTCACGCTGAAACCCGCTCCATGAAATTTGTTCCCTTCCTCCTGTCTTCGGCTATAACCATTCTCTTAATTCTTGTTTTCAATACCCGCTGGGGCATGGCGCCGCCCATGGGTGAATTCCTGAGTCCGCAACACGGATTCTGGCAGAATGCGGAACCCGTAGACCGGGATTTCGGGCAGGATCTACAGCTTCCGGGGCTGAAAGAACCGGCGGAAATCTACCTGGATGATCGTCTGGTACCCCATATTTTTGCCGGCAGTGACCATGACGTTTATTATCTCCAGGGATACATACACGCCAAATTCAGGTTATGGCAGATGGAATTCCAGACCTATGCCGCCGCCGGCCGCCTGAGTGAACTGGTTGGTCCCGCAGCACTCAGTTACGACCGGGAAAAAAGAAGGCTGGGTATGGTATTCGCCGCAGAAAAAGCCGTAACCGACCTGGAAAAAAACCCGGTATCAAAAGCAGAATCCGATGCCTATACAGCCGGCGTCAATGCGTATATTACCGGTCTGAAGGAAAGTGAGCTGCCGGTGGAGTACAAATTACTGGGTTATAAACCCGAACGGTGGACCAACCTGAAAACCGCGCTGTTCCTGAAATTCATGTCGCTGGACCTCGCCGGTTCGGAAAACGATTTTGAATATACCAACCTGCGGTCTGTTCTCGGTTACACAACGTTCAATAAAATGTTCCCCATTGGGCAGGATTCCCTCGACCCGATCGTTCCGGACGATACCCTGTCCCGGATTCCCGGCATTGCCGTGAAACCACCCCGGGGATATGATTCGGTATACCTTCAGGGCAGGGATACCGTGACCGTGCTGGCATCCAAACCCGATAAAGACAACGGCAGTAATAACTGGGCCGTGAGTGGCACGAAAACAAAAAGCGGTTCCCCTATTCTTTGTAATGACCCCCACCTGGGCCTGCACCTGCCCGCACTCTGGTATGAAATGCAGCTCTCCTGCCCTTCTTTTAATGCCTACGGAGCAACTTTCCCCGGCTCCCCCGGCGTGATCATCGGCTTTAACGACAGCTGCGCCTTTGGATTCACCAATGCCATGCGCGATGTGCGGGATTATTATGAAATCCGGTTTAAAGACGACAGCCGGAAGGAATACTGGTATAACGGGCAATGGGTACCCACCGATTTCCGGTTTGAACATATCATCCAAAAAGGAACAGATGAATATACCGATACGGTCGCCTATACGGTATTTGGCCCCGTGATGTACGACAAAAGTTTTTCCAACAACCGAAAAACAAATAATAAATACTACGCCGTCAGGTGGAAGGCACATGACGACGGGGACGAACTGATGCTTTTTAACGGTCTCGATCATGCGAAAAACTATGCCGATTACCGGGAGGCCATTCAGTGGCTGCACACCCCCGGTCAAAACGTGGTTTTCGCCTGCAAGAACGGCGACATCGCCATCTGTGACCAGGGTGAATTTCCTGCCAAATGGATCAGGCAGGGCGACTTTGTGATGCCTGGAACAGATAGCAGCTATATGTGGCAGGGCATGATTCCGCAAAGTGAAAATCCCCTGATGTACAATCCCGAAAGGGGATTCGTGAGCAGCGCCAATCAGCTGCCGGTGAATCCCGCGGGGTATCCCTATTACCTGGGCGGGGATTATCCCAATTACCGCGGACTGATAATCAACCGATACCTGGGCCAGATGAATGAAATCGGCATTGAAGACATGATGAAACTGCAAACGGACACGTATAATCCCTTTGCCGGTATGGCCAGGCCGGTTTTACTGAAGAACCTGGATACCACCGGCCTCAGCCCCGACGAATCAGATTATTACGGACTGCTGAAAGAATGGGACCTGCGGTATGAAGCAGATTCAAAAGGCGCTTCGATTTTTAAAATTACCTGGGACAGCCTGAAATATATTGTATGGCATGACGAACTCGAAAAAACGGGTATGCCCGGTTTTTACCCGGTTGAAAGCACGTTGCTCGAAGGTATACTCCGGGACAGCGCATTTGAATTTCTGGATGATATCAATACTCCTGAAAAAGAAACCCTGAAGCAGGATATAACAGCCGCTTTCAAAAAAGCGGTTTCGACCTGTAAGATCCTGGACCGGGACGGGAAATTATTCTGGGGCAAATTGAAAGCCACGCGCATTGATCATCTGGCCAGGCTGGCCCCTTTCAGCCGGCTGGATATAGATAATGGCGGGGGGGAATTTGCGATCAACGCAGTTAAAAAAGATCATGGCCCTAGCTGGCGTATGATTGTGCAGCTCACAAAAAACACGGAAGCCTATGGCATTTATCCCGGCGGACAAAGCGGCAACCCCGGAAGTCCGTATTATGATAATTTTATTGACAACTGGGCAAACGGTAAATATTACCCTTTGTGGATGATGTCCAAAGAGGAAGAAACAGATAAACGGGTGATCGCCATCATCCGCGTGACTAAATTATAAAACCGGATTATGTTGAAATATATTCTGTCCATCCTGGTTACTGCCCTGCTGGCTTTTGTTTCAGGGCTTTATTTGCCCTGGTGGGGTATTGCTTTTGCTGCATTCCTCGTAAGTGCCGCCATCCCGCAGAAACCGGTGTACTCTTTTCTTTCCGGTTTCCTGGGCGTATTTCTCTTATGGGAAGGGCTGGCCTGGTGGATTGACAATAAAAACAATGGCATCCTTTCCCAAAAAATAGCGAATATTTTGCCGTTGGGCGGATCTGCGGTTTTACTGATCCTGATTACCTCCATCATCGGCGCGCTGGTGGCAGGTTTTGCAGCCCTGGCGGGTTCCTACCTGAGAAGGCTGATCTATCCGGTACCGCCACCGGACACCATTTAACCGGCCTGGCAGAAAGTCCAATACTTTACTGAACATGAGGACATTCGTTTTTTTTATTTCAGCATGTATCCTTTGTCAGAGTGCCCATGCGGTAAAGATCAGCGGGACGATAACGGATGATAAGGGCAATATCCTTGCCTATGCTTCCATTTTCGTTAAAGGCAGTTCGGTTGGAACAACCAGCAACAACCGCGGCAGGTATTTCCTGGATCTTCCTTCGGGCAATTATACCATCGTATGCCAATACGTGGGTTACACGCGGCAGGAGAAAAAGCTGGCGCTGGCTGGTGAACCCATCACCCTGGATTTCCAAATGTCTATACAGCAAACAAATCTGAAAGAAGTTACTGTAAAACCGGGTGGTGAGGATCCGGCTTATGAAATTATCCGCCATGCTATCAAAAAAAGAAAATCCTACGAAAACCCCTTGGATTCCTTTACCTGCGAAGCCTATATCAAAACCCTGATCCGCAGCCGGAGCCTCCCTTCCAGGATCCTGGGAAAAACTTTTTCGGATGAAGACAGAAAAGACCTGGGCGTGGACTCCGAAGGGAAGGGGATCATCTACCTCTCTGAATCCTTCACCCGGATCGCTTTTAAAAAACCGGATAAAATAAAACTGGAAGTCATCTCCGGCCGGGAAAGCGGATCGAACGGTTATGGGTTTAATTTCCCAACCTTTATCAATTTCTATAGCAACAACGTGAACATATTTATTACCCAGCTGAGCCCGCGTGGTTATGTTTCCCCGATTGCAGACGGGGCGCTGAATTATTACAAATATAAATTCCTCGGTTCCTTTTTTGAAGACGGAAAGGAAATCAACCAGATACGGGTTATCCCCAAAAGAAGATTTGAACCGCTCTTTTCCGGTACGATCAATATTACTGACGGGGACTGGCGGATCCACAGCCTGGACCTGATGCTAACAAAAGATTACCAGTTGGAAATCGTGGACACCCTCAAGATCAAACAGATCCATGTACCAATCACGCCGCGGGTGTGGCGGACTCAAAACCAGGTGGTGGATTTTTCTTTTAAAAAATTCGGCATTGATGTCTATGGGAATTTCCTGAACGTATACAGCAACTATGATCCCGAACCCCGGTTCAGAAAAAAATATTTCAATAATGTGGTGGTCAAATATGACACCGGTGTAAATAAAAAAAGTTTTGCTTACTGGGACTCACTCCGTCCGGTTCCCCTGGAGCCGGAAGAACTGGAAGATTTCCGTGTCAAGGACAGTACATTTAAAAGCCGAAACGACTCCGCCAGCCTGCGCAGAACCGCTGATTCCCTGCGAAAAAAACAGGGACGGATCACAGTAATGAATATTTTCTTTAATGGGATTAAAAGATCGGATTTTGATCCCGATCATCCTGCCAGCATTCATGTTCAGCCCCTGATTCCCGGCCTGGAATATAATACGGTGGAGGGCCTGGTTATAAACGGGGAAGCCAGTTTTCTGAAAGAATATAAAAAGACAGGGAACAGCATCGAATTCACACCCCATATCCGGTATGGATTCAGTAACACCCATCTCAATGCCTGGGCAACCCTTACCCTGAGTGAAAGAAAATTCCTGCAGGATATGGAAGGGGAGACCTACAGCCGGTCTTCCTGGATCTTTAGCGGCGGTAAAAGAATCAGTCAGTTTAATTCGGATAACCCGATCGGCCCTGTACTGAATGAGTTCTATACCCTGTTCTTCCGCGATAATTACATGAAAATCTACGAAAATTATTTTGGAAGCGCCCAGTACAGAAAACGATTTGATAACGGGTTCCGGATAACGGGCACCCTGCTTTACGAAGACCGGATGCCAATAAATAACACGACCGATTTTTCTTTCTTTGGAAGCAAGGACAAACAATTCACACCCAATTATCCGTATGAACTGATCCCGCAGAACTTTGAACCCAACCAGGCGCTCATTGCAGGGGTTGACCTGCAATTCAAGCCGGGACAGCGTTATATTGAATTCCCGGATAACCGGATGGCGCTCGGATCAAAATACCCGACCCTGGACCTCTCATTCCGAATGGGTATCCCGGACCTGTTGGGATCTGATGTGAATTATGAAAAATGGCAGTTTTCCATCTGGGATAACATCAATTTTAAACTAAAAGGTGTTTTCAAATACCGCCTGGGTATCGGGGGCTTTTTAAATACCCGGTCCGTATATGTAATGGACTACCAAAACTTCAACGGGAACCAGACTTTCTATGCCAGCTCCTATTTAAACAGTTTCCAGCTGGCCCCCTATTACCAGAACAGTACCACGGCTTCACTGTACGGTATAGGCCATATTGAACATCACTTCAATGGTATGCTCACCAATAAACTGCCCCTGCTGAGGAACCTGCAATGGAATCTTGTGGTGGGTTCAAATGCATTCTATGTAAACCAGTCAAATAATTATGTGGAGATATTCGCGGGACTTGAAAATATCTTCAAACTCCTGCGGGTAGACGTGATTGGTTCTTATCTCAATGGCCGGCCGGGACAGGTGGGCGTTCGCGTGGGCTTTGACGGTTTATTCGGAACGGCCTTCGGCAATGCGTTGAAAAATCCGGGCAGCAGACCCCCTCCCCGGCAAAACTAGCCAGACCGGGCTGTAAGTATGGAAATCAATTTTTTTGTTTCTTCCATCCGGTTAAAACTATGCAGGGTGATCCGAAGTCTCTCTTCACCCCGGGGAACGGACGGATATAATATGGGCCGGGCATCCAGGTTGTTTTCCAGCAATTCACGGGCGATTTCACGCACCCTCTCATTTCCCGGCATAATGAAACATTGAATCGGCGTATCCGATTTTTTGAAATCCGGATGGTCAAAGGCAGCAGCCTGGTTTTTGAGCGACTCCCTTTCCTGATTCATTCCGGGGAATATTTTATAAGCAGCCTGAATGGCCGCTGCAGAAGCCGGTGGCATGGCCGTACTGTAAATAAAAGGGCGGCAGAAATTGATCAGATAATCCCGCAGGGTTTCCGAGCCTAAAATCACTGCACCATGGCATCCCAGGGCTTTTCCAAATGTATGTACGCGGGCAAAACAGCGATCCTGTAATCCGAATGACTGAACGGCTCCTTCTCCCCGCTCGCCGATCACACCCGTCGCATGGGCTTCATCCACGATCAGGTGCGCTTCGTATTTTTCACAAAGCAGGGCCATCCCGACCAAAGGGGCCCTGTCGCCATCCATGGAAAAAACGGATTCCGTGACGACGAAACAATTTCCCCTGCGTTTTTGCAGTTTCATTTCAAGCTCACGCAGATCATTATGCGCAAAAGACAGGGCATCCGCAAAAGACTGACGGATACCATCCCGTATAGAAGCATGGCTGAGTTGATCATATATTATCAGGTCCCCTCTCCGGGCAATGCAGGAAAACAGTCCAAAATTCGCGTCGTATCCGGAATTGAAAATCAGGGCTGCGGGTGCATCATGAAAACGGGCTATCTGTTTTTCCGTTTCTTCTATCAATACATAATTTCCTGCCAGCAGCCGGGATCCGGTAGATCCATGGGGGTAATGGCTTCCGGAAAGCATCGCTTCTATCAGGCCGTTTTTTACGATCCCGAGATAATCATTTGAGAAATAGTCGGTCTGGCTGCCGGGCAGGCGGAGGCTGCGCAAAGCAAACATGGCCGCCCTTTCCTGCAGTTTCTGATTCAAAAAGTCCTCATTCATAATTTAATTGACCAAATATCCCTTTAATTCAGACATTTGCAAAACACATGAAAGAAAACAAAAATATCCTGGGGCTGCAGTTGGCCACCGATCCGCGCTGGGTTGACCTCGCGAATCTTTCCATCGAGGAAATCCTGACGGACCATGCATTTTGCGAACAGAAGGCAGCTACTACCTGCATCAGCCTGATACAGAAATATACAGACCGGCCCCGGCTGGTATCGGATCTGGCACCCATCGTTACGGAAGAATGGGGGCATTTCCGTTTGGTACTTGCCGAACTGGAAAAACGGGGCCTCAGGCTCGGCAAACAAAGAAAAGATGATTATGTAAACCACCTGATCGCTTTTCAACGTAAAGGAGGTGATTTCGAAGAACGGTTTCTCGACCAGTTACTCACGATGGCCATGATTGAAGCACGCAGCTGCGAACGGTTCAAACGTTTGAGTGAAGGCCTGCCCGATGAATACCTGCGCAACTTTTACAGGCGCTTTATGGAAAGTGAAGCGGGCCATTACCATCTTTTCATCGGCCTGGCAGAAACTTACCTGGGTAAGGAAAAAGTGAAAAAGCGCTGGGCGGAATGGATCCACTACGAAGCCGGCCTGATGAAACAAATGGAAGTGCGCGGAGACAGGATCCATTGATTACCGGTTCAATACCACACTCTGCTCCTTACTACCCTTTGCCCGAAAAATGTGCCAGTTCCGGGCTGAAATCCATAAAAGGATATCTCCCGGCCAGTTCAAGCGTTTTTGCATATTGTTCCAGCAGAAAACGCTTGTGTGCTTCAGTATCAGGATGAAGGGACCGGTGTTTGCGGGATACCTGCAATTTCCGGATCTCCTCTGCCAGTAACCTGGATTCCGGATGCATGTAATATTCCATAAAATGTTCCACCACATAATTCGTGGCCATATAATTCGGATGCACCAGATCCTTATCATAAAAACGATAGTCCCTTAATACATCGATCACCAGTTCATACGCCGGGAAATAATAGGTCCGGTTGAATTTATTAACCAGCTGGTGCGCCACTTCAATTAATCTGGCCTTGCTGCGGTTATTTTCGATTACCCCGTCGCGTATATGACGGACCGGGCTGATGGTAAAAACCACCTGCAGGCGGGGGTTAAAATCGAAGAGCCGGTGCAGGGCCTCATCCAAAGCAGCCAGCATGTCTTCAATGGGCAGCAGTTTTTTTATAAACCAGCCTGCCGGAGCCCGGTGACAATTTGCAACCCCTTTGTTTTGGTCTTTTAAAATATAAGCAAATGCGGACCCAAGGGTAATGATCAGCCAGTCCGCCTGCTGCAGGCAAACATGCGCTGCCTGCTGCGATTGGTTGATCCGGCTGAGCGCTACCTGCCGGCTGGTATCTGAAAACACACCATGGTGTTTCCAGCTTTGCCAGAGTTCATTATGAAAGAAAAGATCCTCCGGACCATAGGAAACCGGTTCCAGGTAGGAAATCAGGCTGGAAGCCACACTCAGGGGATCGAATAATATCCCGTTTGGATTTTGCAGCACATCGAACTTCATCTCTTCCAG
>DHWT01000297.1:21180-21596 GCA_002413325.1 Chitinophagaceae bacterium UBA5175
TCCACTTTAATGATTTAAAAATATTTCGCCGGAAAGCAGCCTGCTTTTCGCCAGGGCTGTTTCATTGAGAACAGGTAGTATATTTTTTTTCTGAAAATAACCGATCATGATCAGGGTGTCGATATTTCCCACCAGGCCATCCCCAGCCATCGGGCAGCCGCCAATCCCGTTCAGGGCCCCGTCAAAACGCCGACAGCCCGCGCTGAACGCTGCCTCTAGTTTTCCAATGCTGTTTTCCGGTCGTGAATGCAGGTGAACCCCGGATTCTATTGAAGGAAATTCTCTGATCAATGATTTAGTGAGAGTATACACTTGTTCAGCACTGGCAAGACCGACGGTATCCGCCAGTGAAATAACTTCCACCCTCATATCCACCAGTCGGCGGATCCAATGAAGGGCGGTCTCTTCCGACCATA
>DHWT01000297.1:21920-39190 GCA_002413325.1 Chitinophagaceae bacterium UBA5175
ACAGATTTCCTGAATAGCAGATACGGTTTTTACCGAATCTTCTATGGAAGCATTTGTATTGCGTTGCTGAAATGTTTCAGAGATGGAAAAGGGAAACCCGATATCCTGAATCAGGGAATAAGAAGCGGCATCTGATGCGCCCCGCGTATTGGCCACGATGGCCAGCAGCCTGGTTTTGGAATGGTCCGGATTGATTTCGCTGATCACCTGTTTCGTATCCGCCATCTGGGGAATGGCTTTGGGAGAAACAAAACTGCCGAAATCCAGGCTGTCGAATCCAACCTGTAAGAGAGCGTTCAGGTATTCAATTTTTTTTTCTGTCGGAATAAAACGGTGCCAGCCCTGCATGGCATCCCGTGGACATTCCACCAGTTTCACCTTTTTCGTTTTTCCTTCTCCATTCATCCCACGAAACTAATTCAAATCCCGGTTTATAAGGCAGGCCAGATTGCTTTAATGCGGTTATGAACTTTTCCCCCATGGAACTGAAAAACCTAATCCGCTCTTTCTCCCCGGCGTTACTCATGCGTGTTGACTTTCATTTAGAGATTCCAGCACAAAAATATCCTTACCATCAAATGGATACTGAAGAATCGTTTTCATCCAGAAAAAAATCTTATACACGGTCAGCGCTTGAAAACCAAAGGAATGAACAATAAAGACGTCTTTAATCAGGTAATAAAGTTCCCTGTGTTCAATTGAATTAAAATAATTGAGCTGATAAAGCAGGTATTCCAGATACCTTGTATAAAAGTCCGGTGGTCAGTTACCCGCTTCGGGTGGATTAAACATGCATTCTTTTTTTCATGGCTTCATATAAAATGATCCCGGCGGCAACGGATACGTTGAAAGAATCGAAATCACCCGCCATAGGTATGGTAAAGAGCTCATCTGCTGCTTTATTTAAATAGGGCTGCAGGCCCCTGTCTTCGCTCCCCATCATGACGCAACAGGGCAGATCGAGGGGCAGTTCAAAAATCTTTTTATCGCTGCGCATGGAACTGGCGAAAACGAGAATTCCATTCAAATGCAGGCTGTCAACCGCTTTCAGCAGACTGCTCACCCGGCATATATGTATTTTTTCCAATGCGCCTGCGGATGATTTCAGGGCCTCTTCATTCAGGGCTGCAATGCCCTTATCGGGAATGATCAGGGCCTGGGCGCCGCAGCAGACGGCACTTCGGGCAATGGCACCGATATTCCGGACATCTGTAATGCCATCCAGCAGGATGAATAGGGGCGGTTGGCCCGCAGAAACCACCTCGTCGATCACCGCCTGCAGGTCCATATAAACAAACAGGGCTGCCAGGGCGATAACACCCTGGTGGTTGGCCCGGGTAATGGACATTAATTTTTCCACAGGAACCTGCTGGATGGGTATGCCGCGTTTTTCAGCCAGCTTTCGGATCTCACCAATGGATTCCCCGCTTACGTTTCGCTGAAATAAGATCTTATCGATGGCCCGGCCGGCCTGCATGGCTTCAACCAGGGGCTGCCTCCCGATAATGATGTCAGAAGATTTCAATCTTTATTTTTTTAGTTTGTCCTGGTAAACCATGAGCCGGATCTGCTGGATAGCCGCGATGGACATAGCATCGGTAATGAACCCGGCTTCCATCATCCTGACAGCTTCATCAAAAGGTAATTTTCTTATATCCAGTTGTTCGGTTTCATCCGGTTCTGCAGTTTGTTGTTCCAGGTCCCGGGCCAGGTAAAGGACCGCCTGTTCATCGCCTACCGAATTGGACAAATGCATCGTGCAGATTTTTGTCCATTCCTTTGCCACCAGTCCGGTCTCTTCCAGCAATTCTCTTTTTGCCGATTCTACCGGGTCTTCATCCATCCTGCCGCCCCCTTCGGGAATTTCCCAGCTGTACGCATCAAGCGGGAACCGGTATTGGCCGACCAGCCAGGTGTTCCATTCCGCATCCAGGGGAATGATGCCAACGGCAAGATGTTTAAAATGAACTTTACCATAGATGCCCCTTCCCCCCGATGGATTGATCACCTGGAATTCTGTGACGCGTATCCATGGGTTTTCATAAACCTCATGCTGGTCAAGGATGGTCCATGGATTTTCGTACTTTTTCATGACCCGAATGTAAGCTTAAAGCTCAGGGCTTTTTTAAATTGTATATCAAAAATAAATCACCAGTCGGCTACCAAATAAAAAGGGCCAGCCCTGAAGCTGACCCGAACAAATTCAAAGGTCTATTATTATTTAATTTTGAATGCCCGTTTAACTTTTTTCACATAATCCAGTTTCTCCCAGGTAAACAGATCCACTTTTTTCTTAATTGTTTTGCCGTCGGGTGAAACGAATGTCTTTACCACCGTTTGCGGTTTACGTCCCATATGGCCGTATGCAGCAGTTTCACTGTAAATCGGGTTACGAAGTCTCAAACGGTGCTCAATAAAATAGGGACGCATATCGAAGACCTGTTCCACGATCTTTCCGATTTCACCATCGGTCATGTCGACCGCTGCAGTTCCATAGGTATTTACATAGATGGAAGTTGGCCGGGCCACCCCGATGGCATAGGAAACCTGCACCAGCACTTCACTTGCCACGCCAGCCGCCACAAGGTTCTTGGCGATATGCCGGGTAGCGTAGGCTGCGCTGCGGTCAACCTTGGATGGATCTTTTCCACTGAATGCGCCGCCACCATGTGCTCCCTTTCCGCCATAGGTATCCACAATGATTTTACGGCCTGTCAGACCCGTATCACCATGCGGACCGCCAATCACAAATTTCCCCGTCGGGTTGATATGGTACTTGATCTTATCGTTGAATAAATGACCGTATTTTTTATACTTTGATTTGACACGTGGGATCAGGACAGAGATTATGTCCTTTTTGATCTTCGCCTGCATTTTCGCTTCCGTATCAAATTCATCGTGCTGGGTGGATATCACGATGGCATCGATGCGTACCGGTTTATTCTGATCGTCGTATTCGAGGGTCACCTGGCTTTTGGCATCCGGGCGCAGGTATTTAATCTGTTTATCTTCCCTTCTCAGGGCAGCCAGTTCTATCAGGAGTTTATGAGCCAGATCCAGGGCCAGTGGCATATAATCATCCGTTTCATGACTGGCATAACCGAACATCATGCCCTGGTCGCCCGCACCCTGTTCCTCTTTTTTGGAACGGTCAACACCCTGGTTGATATCAGAAGACTGTTCATGGATAGCTGAAAATATACCACAGGAATTGGCTTCAAACATGTATTCACTCTTCGTATATCCGATCCTGCGGATCACCGAACGGGCAATTTCCTGCACATCCAGGTAAGCTTTGGATTTTACTTCTCCGGCCAGCACAACTTGTCCGGTAGTCACCAGGGTTTCACAGGCCACTTTGGACTGCGGGTCGAAGGCAAGAAAATGATCAATCAGGGCATCGGAAATCTGGTCGGCCACCTTATCCGGGTGACCCTCAGAAACACTCTCAGAAGTGAATAAATAAGACATTTTTACTGTTTGAATGGGACCTTGAAAATAAAAAACCACTAACTACCTTATGTAATTAATGGATGGCGGTGCAAAGATAATAGTTGATGCATTATTACTTATAAATCGCCGGAACTAATTATTGGGAAAGATCGGTATACAATTGCAGGTAATCGCTCAGATCGGATTCCGTATTATAGGGAAGCACTTTTTTGCCCCTGACCTTACTGAATTCATCAATGAGTTTCTTATCTGTTTTTTCCGCGCCAAAGGTGATGGCATCCGCATAACAGGCGCCGGCCCGGAACAAGGCTGTATTGCCGGCCTCACTGAATGGTTCCAGGTCCTTTTCTTTAATGGTCGCATGAATATTGGCCAATTTGGTAAAATGAGCGCCCAGTTTTTCCTTAAATGTATTCTGGCCAATGGTATAAACCACTTTGCTATGGGCAAAAACCGGCTCCTTTTTGTAAACGGTTTTCAGGTAAAAAGGAATTAAACCCGTCATCCAGCCACTGCAATGAATGATATCTGGCGGCCATCCGAATTTCTTGACGGTTTCAAGGGCGCCCTTACAAAAGAAAACCGTACGCAGACCATTGTCGTCAAACCACTTTTCCTTTTCATCATGGAATATAAACTTCCGTTTGAAAAGGTCTTCATTCTCCAGGAAATACACCTGCAAACGGGCATTGGGGAGGGAAGCCACTTTAATCTGCAATGGATAATCATCGTTGTCGATCGATACATTGATCCCGGAAAGGCGCACTACTTCATGCAGGCGGTGCCTTCTTTCGTTAATCACCCCAAACCGGGGCATGATGCAACGAACTTCAAAACCATGATCATTGGATTTTATCGCTAACTTATTTACTGTTTCCGCAAATTCTGTGAGTTCCAGATAGGGAGACATTTCATTGGCAATAAATAAAATTCTTTTCTTTGCTACCATTAGGAAGGAGAATTGGTGATCTGGGAGAATACCTGAAAATCAGTTTGCAAAGGTAAGGTTTATTCGCTAAATGGGCTGGCCGGGTTGGTTTCTGCCTGCTAAAACGCTGAAAATGATTCTATTTAAAAAGTCTTCTGATCTCCGGCACTGGCTGAAAAGTCAGAAAGAAGGAGGCAGGAAAACGGGTTTTGTGCCTACCATGGGGGCTTTACATGAAGGGCATATGCACCTGGTAGCATCCTGCCGCTCCCTGGCAGACCTTTGTATTTGCAGCATTTTTGTGAACCCGGCCCAGTTCAATGACCCGAAGGACTTTGAAAAATACCCGGTCAGCCTCGAAAAAGATATTGAAATGCTCACCAAGGCCGGCACAGATGTGCTTTTTCTTCCTGCAGTGCCTGAAATCTATCCCCAGGGAGAAACCGGTCTGGAAAAATATGATCTCGGTGAACTGGAATTCATATTGGAAGGCCGTTACCGGCCGGGCCATTTCCAGGGAGTCTGCCAGGTAATGAGCCGCCTTCTGAAACTGGTGGAGCCGGATCATTTGTTTATGGGACAAAAGGATTTCCAGCAAAACCTGGTTGTAAACCGTCTGATCCGGCTCCTGCAGCTACCGGTTCAGTTCCATATTGTGCCGACCATACGCGAAGCCGACGGCCTCGCACAAAGCAGCCGGAACCGGCGACTGACCCCGGAACAAAGGAAAAACGCTGCAGCCATTTCCCAGGCACTCAATGATATCCGTCAGAAAATGGTTGCCGGGGATACCGGCCCCGTTCTCGAAGCAGCCCGGGAAATACTGGATGCCGCCCATTTTAAAACAGATTATATTTCCATTTCTAGGTCAGCCGACCTGAAACCCATTGTGAACTGGAATGGAAAAGAACAGGTTTTGGCCCTGATCGCCGCTTTCCAGGGAGATGTAAGGCTGATAGATAATATGCTGCTCAATTAGTTTAATTTTGCGGCTCAAATTGAAAAAGCACAGATGGAAATCGAAATACTCAAATCAAAGGTTCACCGCGTAGTGATTACGGAAGCCAACCTGAATTATATTGGCAGCCTGACGCTGGACGAGGATCTGATGGATGCCGTGCATTTGATTTCCAACGAAAAAGTGCAGGTGGTGAATGTGAATAATGGTGCCCGGATTGAAACTTACCTGATTGCGGGGAAAAGAGGTTCAGGTATTTGTTGCCTGAACGGACCTGCTGCCCGCAGCGGTGCAGCCGGAGACATCGTGATCATCATTTCTTATGCGCGAATGGATTTTGCAGAAGCAAAAAAATTCAAACCCTGGGTTGTGTTTCCAAAAGAAGGCAATTCCCTCTAGTTCACAGGAGCCTGTCCCCGGGCGCGCCGGGATTGTCAGATCCCTTTAAAATTGTATCTTACCTGCCTCTATGAAGAAGACTTTTATTGCGGCGCTTCAATATGTTTTTTTCTTCGCCCTGGCCGTTTTTTTCGTTTGGTTAAGCGTACGTGGAATGGACCACGATAAATGGGAACAACTGAAGAAAGCCATGGACCATGCGCATTACTGGTTATTAATCCCTGTATTCAGTTTACTACTCGTGGCTCACTGGCTGCGCGCCCTGCGCTGGAGACAACTGATGGAACCCATGGGTTACAACCCATCCAGGCTGAATACTTTTTTTGCAGTTATGATCGGGTATTTTGTAAACCTCGGAGCTCCCCGCCTTGGGGAAGTGATCAAATGTACCATCCTGGCCCGCTATGAAAAAGTTCCCGCTCAGAAACTGGTAGGAACCATCGTGGCAGAAAGGGCTTTCGACGTGATCTGCCTCCTGCTGGTATTCGGACTCACTTTTGTTTTCCAGTTCGATATCATTTCCTCCCTCGCCCACGATTATATTTATCCGGCGTTCCAGAATAAAAACGGGAAAACAGCTTACCTGAAAATCATTTTCCTGGGTGTTGGATTTGTCATTTTCCTGGTGGTTTTAAAATTCATTTTTAGTCGTTTCGGACATATCAATATTGTCCAGAAACTGAAAAGCATCCTCGCCGGTGTGTGGCATGGCCTGATCAGTGTGCGTTCTTTAAAGAACAAGCTCCTGTTTTTCATTTATACCATTGGCATCTGGTTCATGTACCTGCTCAGTACCTGGTGCGGATTTTTCGCCATCGATGAAACCAGCCGCCTGGGGCTTGCAGATGCCCTTACGGTGCTGGCCATGGGCAGTGTGGGTATGATCCTCTCCCCCGGCGGGATCGGCGCATATGCCCTGCTCGTCATGGAAACGGTTGCTTTATACCATATACCGAAAGAGCCTTACGGGCAGGCGCTCGGCTGGCTGCTTTGGTTTGGCCAGTTCTTAAGCTTCATCGTTTTCGGCGTGATCAGCTTTATTTTATTACCCCGAGTAAACCGTCAAAAAATTAAACCGGATGAGGCAGCCCCAGGTTATTCAGCTTAGGATTTTTACGTCCAAGGAAATTGTATTCCAGGTAAATCGATGGAAACTGCTCAGCAAAACCATTTCCTTCACCAATGGGTGCTTCGATATCCTGCACCCGGGCCATATCGCCTCCCTGTCCGATGCGGCACGCGAAGCGGACTTCCTGGTGGTGGGCCTGAATTCAGATGCCTCAGCCAGGCGTCTGAAAGGGCCCGGCCGTCCCGTAATGGACGAGTCCTCCCGGGCACTCATGCTGGCTTCCCTGCTCATGGTGGATGCCGTGGTGATCTTCGAAGAAGACACGCCGCTTGAACTGATCGAACTGGTGAAACCCGATGTACTGGTGAAAGGAGGCGACTATACGATTGATCAGATTGTCGGTGCAAACGAAGTAATCGCGTCCGGTGGCCGTGTGGTGATCAATCCCATTGTTCCCGGATTTTCAACTACCGGGATTATTGGTAAGATCAGGTCTTTGTAATGTGGGTGTATGGAGTATGTAAATAATTGAGAACTGAGCATATTTTAAGCCATCAGAACCGTGTGGATCCTGATATGAAGGCCGCTGTAGCAAAGTGTAAAGGCAGCTATTGATTACCCGGACCGGTGCATTTAAAAAAGTTGCCCTCTCTGGAGGTTGATAAGCCCAGCTTACCCCCTGTACATTCTCTCCACCTCCTGTACGATGATTTCAATATTATGATCATCCCCCTGGGCATCGTACGGCTGTTTTAGGCTGCTACCGAAAAAGAATGCGACGGTTTGCCAGACGCGGGCTGAGAAACTGCCCCGGTATTCCCTGATGATATCATAGCAATTGTTGCCGGTTTGCCGGTTGATCAGTTTCATCAAAACCGTTCCCTGGTAAACAGACAGCTTTTCCATGGGATCGGTGAATTCTTTTTTAAGTTCTTTTTCCTTGCCCTTGATATAATCCTTTTTTTCCGACTCCGAATTCATACCGGCCAGGTGTACATTCATATCATTGAGTATAATTCCGGCTTTTCTTGCATAGGGATAAGTGACATACACCGCATTACGTAAACGGGTCATTGCTTCCATCCGCCGGCGCATGGCCCGGGACATGGCATGTATCACATCCACAGAGGCCAATGATTTGGCAGGGATGGTATCGCCATTATAAATGATCACCTGGCTCCAGATGGTATCGTTTTTACCAAAGCGGTTATTGAACCGGGAAAGGGATGCCTCTTTCTTTTGGGGCAATGGCTGCCGGCCTGAATCCTCCTGGGCAAAAACAGCCTGAACCGAAATCAGCAGGATAAACGGGAAAATGAC
Organism: Chitinophagaceae bacterium UBA5175; assembly: GCA_002413325.1. Classification (GTDB taxonomy): domain Bacteria; phylum Bacteroidota; class Bacteroidia; order Chitinophagales; family Chitinophagaceae; genus Puia. The sequence continues at coordinate 30,048 of DHWT01000297.1, forward strand.
GCTCAGGTATCGTACGCGAAAAAGAGACATGTAAACAATAAAGTTAATACAAATTCCGGGTCTTCCCAAGAAGCAGAGACCCCGCTAGGCAAGCGGTTGCGGCGTTTTTTTCAAAAGGGTTTTGCGCCGGTTCCTGATACTCATCACAAATCCGGTCATCATGACCACTACGCCGATCCATACCAGGTTGATCTGCGGAAACATATATACTTTCAGGGAAACAAAAGGAACCAGGTCCGAAGATTCCTTGGTTAACAGCTGGATCTTTTTATTATTCATGACGGAACCCAGTTCGACGGCGAGGTTTTGCGCAAACAGCGTATCGGACACACGGTGGATCATATTATCCTTCACGTATAAAAGCGGCGACAGGGTATACTGCTGGCTGTCGCGGCTGATCACCCGGATTTTTGCCAGCAGGGCAGTATCAGATGCAGTAAAATGATATTTATCCGTTGTTGGATTTACCAGCACCGTGTCGAGTATCAGCATGCCCCTGGAATAATAAATGGTATCATGCAGGGCCACCGGAAATGCTTTAAAACCGGATGTGTCCCGCTGCTTATCCAGGATATTTGCATAACTGATATAAGTAAAAATATCCCGGTCCCAATAATGCTGCTTGTCGGGGTTATTGGAAAAATTCTCCATACCCTTGGTATTCTTGATCAGGTTGGGCCACAGGTCAAAGGTTTCTCCTGTTTTTTTATCCTCGAATTTAACTTTGAAGTAAGTAATATTTCCGGCTGTGTTCACGGAATCATTGCTGAGATAAGTAGCATAGTACTTTCCCATATCCGTTTTTACATTTTTGAGCAGGGTCAGGTTTTCCAGCGGGTTTTCTTTTGTTTTCGGATCGAAGGGCAGGTTGATCCCGGTGGTATTGTGGGAAAGGACTTCTTTCTTGGAAGAAGAGATCAGGATACCTACCAGCAGTAATCCGAACCCGGCATGGGCAATGGATGCACCGGCCATTTTTATTTTCCCGTTCAGACTGTTGAAAATATAACCTGCGTTCGAGACCACCGAATAAATCCCGGCAAAAAGCGCCAGGTGAACGGCCGCCTGGTAACCGCTGCCGTAGTCAGTATATTGCACATGCCCGAAAACACTCACACTTACGGAAATTACCAGTGCCAGCGCTGTAAGGGGCCAGAGTTTTTTCAGCACCTGAGACGGTGAACTGTTCTTATATTTTAAATACTGAACCGTTGCGGTTAACAAACCCAGGATGATGGCTATAAAGATTTCAATCCGGTTATAGGCAAATTTCGGGTCGTCCCCGGTTACCAGTTTAGTGCCGAACACCGTATTGATTACAGGAAGGGATGTCCACACCATGATAAAAATAGCAGAAAGAAAAATGACCAGGGAACCAATGAACATCCAGAATTCCCGGGACCATGTATTTTCTTCCTTCGATACATGCGGGATCCGGTTGTATCGGATAAAAAATAAAAAGATGGCAGGTACAAAAAATAAGACGATCAGTAAAATCAGTTGCAGATCCAGGCCCGAACCCACAAAAGCATGGACTGATGTATCGCCCAGTATGCCGCTCCGGGTAAGAAAAGTGGAATACAGGATCAGGGTAAAACCCAGGATTAAAAAAAGATAGGTGGCCCTTAACGAATGACCGGTGCTGTTATAAACAACCTGGGTATGCAGGCCGGCAACCAGGACAAGCCAGGGAACCAGGGACGCATTTTCCACGGGATCCCAGGCCCAGTAACCACCGAACGTAAGGGATTCATAGGCCCATGCTGCACCCATCATGATACCGGTTCCCAATACGCAGGCGCTGAAAAGAGTCCAGGGTAACGCCGTTTTTGTCCAGGATCCGTATTCCTTCTTCCAAAGACCGCCGACAGCAAAGGCGAACGGGATAATGGTGGATGAAAATCCCAGGAACAAAACCGGCGGATGGATCACCATCCAGTAGTTCTGTAACAGGGCATTGAGGCTTTGTCCGTCCTGCATCTGCGGAATGGATAAATAATCAGCCCGTTGAAAAATGGGAGCTTCCTGGAACATCTGCCGCACAAGCAGGAAGGGGCTGTGACCGACCTGGAAAGAAAATACATACACGCCGAGTATCATGGTGGTCAGGCAAAACTGCGCAAAACTGATGATGGTGAGCAGGGGTGCTTCCCAATGTCTGACGCGGAACATGAGGATGGTTCCTAAAACACCGTTCCACATCATCCATAATAAAAAACTTCCTTCCTGGGCCTCCCATATGCAGCTGAGCATGTACTTCGGATCCAGGCTTTTACTGGAATGTTCCCAGGCAAAATTATATTCGAAATAATGCTGCCGGATAATATAATAAATGGTGGCAAAGACGATGAAAACCGAAACGGTATTCAACAGAAACGCAAATCGGGCCATTTTTTTCCAGGATGCCGCTTCTTCCAGGGAACGGGCATTGGCCGTTTTTAGATAGGACAGAGTGGCCACCAGTGAGCCGGCAAAAGAGAGTACCACAAAAAACTGACCCAGCTTGCCCGGCATCAAATGTTCGCCAACATACTCCATAATTTCTATTGGGTTTTATTGAGGTTCTTTTTCGCCATTTCCGGATCATCCTTGTATTTGGAGGGACATTTGATCAGGATTCCGTCTTTTTGCGAGATCTCAAAAACGTCTCCGTTCATTTTACCTTTCAGTACAACCCGTTCCGCCTTTTCCATGTCGTAGGGTTTCCCATAATGGTAAACAACCCTTGCCTGGCTGCCCAGTGTATCGAGGATATAGAAACTGAGGTAGTTGGGATCTTTTACCGGGTTGTATTCCATGGGTTTGCTGTTATCCAGCCTGGCAATAATGGTAACATTTTTACCTTCTTTCTGCCGGGCGGAGGCGATGGTTTCATAGGTGGACAGGTTGCCCATAAAACTGACCAGCAAACCGATACTGATGGCAATGAAAACCAGAAGGATAATATGGGTGCGTTTCATGATCTGCAAAGTTATTCCCAAAAACCCATTATCCGAATAATTTTAATATAAGCTTAATGCATAAGGCTCAGGGTATAACGCCAGGTACATTACCAAATTCCCAAATTTGCTTTAGGCTTTGGGCTTTAGGCTGAATCAGGCGATTTACTTTTGATATTCCCGGTTCCTGCAGTACCTTCGCCAACCGTTCCAAGGACAGACAGCATACCATGACAGATTTATCCCACTTCGATTCAAACATCGCAAGTAATCCGAAAAATACCATTTTTGGACTCCCTTTCACTGAAGCAGATGCCCGGCTCGTTATATTACCCGTACCCTGGGAAGTAACTGTCAGCGCCGGATCGGGTACTTCACGTGCAGGCGAACACATTTTCAATGCGAGCATGCAGGTGGATGTATTCGACGAGGAATCCGGCAATGCCTGGAAACAGGGAATCTACATGCGTCATCCTGACCGGAAAGTTCTTATGAAGAGCGACTACCTGCGCAAGGAAGCCGAGCTCTATATCAATTATATTTCCAAAGGAGAAGAGATCGAGAAGAACAGTTTCATGTGCAAGTCGCTGAAGGAAATTAATGAAGGAAGCGCCAACCTGAACAAATGGGTTTATGAACAGACCAGCAGCCTGCTGCGCGAAGGCAAACTGGTAGCCCTGCTCGGTGGCGATCACAGTGTACCTCTTGGTTACCTGAAAGCCATCGCAGAGAAATACGGCGAATTCGGCATATTGCAAATCGACGCGCATTGTGACCTTCGTAAAGCCTATGAAAATTTCGATCATAGCCACGGGAGCATCATGTTCAATGCGCTCCGGGATGTTCCCGAGATCACCCGGCTGGTCCAACTGGGAATTCGGGATTACAGCGAGGAAGAATTCAACTATATCCGCAACAGCAACCAGCGTGTAGTCGCTTATTTTGATAAAGACATCAAAGAAAAATTATTTGAAGGTCAACCCTGGCGCTCGATCGTAGATGAAATCGTATCGCATCTGCCTGACTGTGTTTATGTGAGTTTTGATGTGGACGGACTCGATCCGAAATTATGCCCCAATACAGGAACTCCGGTAAATGGCGGATTTGAAGTGGAACAGGTGGTTTACCTGATTAAAAAAATGATTGAAAGCGGCCGTAAATTCATCGGCTTCGACCTGGATGAAATTGCCATTGGCGAAAGCAATTTTGACGCCAATGTCGGCGCACGTATTTTATGGAAACTCTGCAATATACTGGTAGCCGCCAATCCCCTGCCTTTAACCCGTAAAGAAGAGGAATGCACTACGACTTTGTAGTCACCCTCAAAAGGGAAAATATACGCAAAACCGATCTGGTCAGTTTTATTCTTTTGGTTTTTTCCTTCGGGGCATGTTGTTATGCGCAGATCCGCCATGGTCTAAACATATTCCTGAGTACAGCAGCCATCATACTGCTGACCGGTTTACTATTAAACATAGATGCTTCCCGTAAAGGACAGGAACTGCGTTTCAGAAACTGGTTATTGGCCGCCGGCCTTTTCTGGCTGGGCATGCCTTTTTTTCAATGGATGTTCATTCCGTTTGTTTTTTTTTCACTTCTGGAAGCACAGGCAAAATACCCGCTGGAAATTGGTTTTCATCCGGGGGGCATTGTGATCAATTCCTTATTTAAAAAAAAAATTCCATGGACCGCCCTTCAGTCTGTGATTCTAAAAGACGGGTTACTCACCCTCGATTTCAGGAACAATACTTTATTTCAGAAGGAAGTGCTGGAAGATGAGGAGCCCGATGCGGATGAAGATGAATTTAACGACTACTGCCGCAGCAAACTCTTAAATTTGTGATCATGTCGCCCTTTATTTTATATTCAGACGGGGAAGGAAATATTTTCGAAGATCAATCACTCTATGCCTGCGGGCGCAGCGGATGGGATGCTTTACCGGTTGGGGAATCAGACTGGATTGAACTTCCGGAAGGAGGTTCCCTCTATGAACTGCCCGGGCGGCGGGGGATCGGCATCGATGTGGAAACCGGCGACATGCGATTATGTGAAAAGGGATGGGCTGTTGCGGCTTTTATTCCGCCCGCACATACCGGACTGTATCTGGCCGCTTATGAAACGGGGCGGGATGCCCCTACCCTTCCTTTATTTTGTTATACCGCTGCCGGATGGTTCAATGAAAAATTTTATGTACCAGCCGTTCGCATCGAACCTGATATACGCCAGGAAGCCGGCGGATATGATACAGAACGCATTCAAAAGGGCGCGGAACGTTTACTGAATGTCTACCCTCATAACCGACTGGTGAAACACCTGATGGAAAATTGCTGCAACACCTATCATTGTCCGGCAGCCAGGAATCTGGCCCTCGGCCGATGGGAATGTCCCGTACCTGTTTCTCCTGCCTGTAATGCAAATTGCATCGGATGCATTTCTTTTCAGCCACAGGAAGAAACCATTCAATCCACACAGGACCGGCTGACTTTCCGGCCCACTGCCGAAGAAATCGTAGAGTTCACGGTTCCACATCTGCAAACAGCCCCCTTTCCAATTGTGAGTTTCGGGCAGGGCTGTGAGGGAGAACCCCTGCTCATGTGGGAAACCATCCGTGAGGCCATTCTTGAAATAAGAAAACATACCGGCCGAGGCAGTATCAATATAAATACCAACGGTTCCAATCCCGCTGCGGTAAACGCCTTATGCGACGCCGGTTTGAATTCCATACGGGTGAGTATGAATTCGGCACGTAAAAATATTTACGAAGCTTATTACAGGCCAAATAATTATGAATTTGAAGATATCGTGGATAGCCTGCGCGTAGTCAGAGACGCAGGCGGCTGGACTTCCATTAACTATTTTGTGTTCCCGGGCATGACGGACAACGAAGAGGAATATGAAGCCCTCCGCAAACTGATTTCCGGAACCGGACTTAATATGATCCAGTGGCGGAATTTCAATATTGACCCGGACTGGTACCTGGGAAAGATAGGACGCGCAGACACAGGTGAAGCCATGGGTATAAAAACCCTGATGGAACTTTTGAGGGAAGAATTTCCGCTGTTAAAATTTGGTTATTTCAACCCTCCTATGGAACGCATCCGGGGAGAATTTGAGAAAGATTTTGCAACTTAAGCCTGAAGCTTAACACCTGATGTGTTTAAAACATTAAAATTATAGATGGCCGACCCCTTCTTTTATATTAGGGAACGTTTATTTTGGTTCATCTTTTGTTCCTGATTTAACTAACTTGATCCCGTGAATTATTCCAACGCGTATCATGAATTTGAAACCAGAAAAAACCGGAAAGCCGGTTTATATACACTGCTGATTTGCGGAAGCCTGTTTGCCCTGTTATTCCTGATTTCATGGAACCTGCCTTTTAATCCGCCCGCACCTGTGGAAGAAGGACTCGAAGTGAACCTGGGGAACAGCGACCAGGGACTGGGCAGCGACCAGCCCTTTCTGCCCAACGATCCTTCCAGACAGGATCAGGAAAAATATACACCACCCAAAACAATGGCTGCAACAAAGGAAGTTTTAAAAGATGTGGAAACAGATGACCAGGATCCGGATCCCGCGCCCGTTATCAAAAAGCCACCGGTGACCAAACCGGATGCCACTAAAATCCCTGATAAAGACCTCGCTGTAAAAACTCCACGCAAAACCGTTCAGCCGGCAGTGAACCCTACGCCCGCCCCGCCAAAACCCAAGGCTGTTTTTCATGGCGTGAACGGGGATGGAACCGGGGGTAATGATGCGGATCATTTTAAACCGGGCGGAAACCAGGGAATCGCCGGAGGAAAAGGCGACCAGGGCAAACCAGGCGGCGATCCGAATGCAACCAATTATACCGGAGGGGGTCACGGGAACGGCATCGCCATTGCGCGGGGTTTACAGGGAAGAAGGATCAGCAGCACACCGTCCTTTACGGATGAATTCAACGAGAATGCAAAAATAGCAGTTGATATACATGTGGATGCTGCCGGTAATGTGATCAGCGCGGAATACCAGCCGCTGGGTTCAACAAGTTCTGATGCAACGCTGAAAGGAATTGCGATCCGCAAAGCGCACCAGGTCAAATTCAACAGCGGTTCCGACGAATCTGCCGGTACCCTTATTTTTAATTTCAAATTAAAGAATTAGAAAGCTTCAGGCATAAACCCCGGCGCTTAAATATTACAGTCCGGGGGCCGGATATCCGTTACTATATGTTTCCATGATACCGGGTTACCACCCGATCCCATAATCTTCTCCGTAATTGCTGCTGCCGCCCCAGAAACTGCCGTGCTTCCAGTCGTAGTAAATGGCATTGACGGGTCCGCTGGTACGGTCTGCAAAACGCAGGGTATATCCCATTTCTTTTAATTCTTTCCTGGTCCAGGAAGCCGTCTGGCTGTTCAGCAAAATATACCCGGGCCTGGGTGCACGATCCTCTTTTTTATCGCCTCCCAGTGAAAGCCAAAGCTGGTCGGTATTGAAATGGGCCGCTTCGGCTGCTTCCTGTACGGTCATATGGAATTCAACCATATCCAAAAAAAACTGCAACAGGTTCTGATCCTGTGTATCCCCGCCCTGTACTGCAAATGAAAGAAATGGTTTTCCCTCTTTCATCGCAAGGGTCGGCGTTAAAGTTACCCTGGGCTTTTTATAAGGTTCCAGTACATTAAACGGATTGAGTGCAGAGTCCAATACAAAACTCTGCATGCGCTGGCTCATGCCAACACCTGTATTCCCTGCAATGCATGCGGGCAGCCAGCCCCCGCTGGGAGTAACGGATACAACCCAGCCTGCTGAATCACAGGTTTCGATGGATGTGGTGCCCCGCCATAGCCTATCCTGGTAAATCGCTTCCTCTTTTGGACTTAAAGCCGAATGCCCAAAGCCTTCTTTATTTGGGTTTGAGTTTGTATGCACAGCGTGTAACGCCGTTTCCCCGCTTCCCGGCCATCCTGATCCAAACCGGGTTTTCAAAAGACCGGCATATGGATTTATTTTTCCCTCAAAGGGATACGGATCGCCCGGTGCACAACTGCTGTCGTTGCGATCATAGCGGATGGACCGGGCCCTTTGTTGCGCGTATTCCTTATTCAACAAACCCTGCATGGGTTCCTTTGGAAGAAAATAAGGATCCCCATAATAAAAATCCCGGTCCGCGAAGGCCATATTCAATGTCTGGTACAGCGTATGGATATACCGGGTACTGTTATAACCCATGGAACGCAGGTCAATATTTTCCAGGATATTCAGGCTTTGCAGCAGTACAGGACCCTGCGACCACTGCTGCAGTTTATATACTTCAATACCCTTGTAATTCACGTGCAGGGGTTCTTCTTCCAGGGGTTTCCACCGGGCAAGGTCTTCCATGCTGATGAGTCCGCCCTGTTCCTGGCAACCTCTTACAAATTCGCGTGCAATATCTCCTTTATAAAACCGGTCATATGCTGCATAAATGGCTTCCTTTCTTGATTTTTTTTGTTTGAGGGCCTGGTCTTCAGCCTCTACCATTTTAGTGAGCGTAGCCAGCAAATCTTTCTGCACAAAAATCTCCCCGGGTTCAGGCGCTTCCCTTTTTTCGCCCGGGTGCGTGATAAATACTTTGCTGCTATAAGGCCATTGTTTTATCCAGGAAAGATTCTTCTGTATATTGTTGGCGGCCATGGCTTCAATGGGGTAACCGGCAGCCAGCTGCATGGCAGGCGCCAACACCTGTTTCAGACTCATCGTTCCATATTCGGCCAGCATATAGCAGAGTCCGCCTGGTGTTCCGGGCGTAACAGCAGCTAGGGGTCCGTATTCCGGCGGAAAATAATAACCTCTGGATTTATAATAGGCAACGGTAGCAGCCCCCGGTGCAAAACCCAGTGCGTCGATGGAGATGATTTTTTTGGCTTTTGGATTATAAATGATGGCCTGTGTTTCCCCGCCCCAGCTCAGGACCGCCCACTGGGTGCACATGGAAGCCAGCATGGCGCAGGCCGCATCCACGGCGTTCCCGCCCTGCTGGAAAATCTGCGCGCCGGATTCTGCGCCCAGGGGCTTCCCCGTAATGGCCATCCAGTGTTTGCCATGCAGCGGTGGCTTTTCAGTTTGTTGGGCCGATACATGTGCAAAACCCATTAACATAAAAATGATAAGCAGCTGTTTCATAAACTCGATTGTATATTAAAGTTAGATCATTCAGCCGGTTTTTGCCTGGCAGTTGAC
>DHWT01000297.1:39498-40783 GCA_002413325.1 Chitinophagaceae bacterium UBA5175
CTGAACAATTAACTTTACAAAAAAAAATTAATGTCTACGACCATCAAATGTCCGAATTGCCGTCATGAGTTTGCGATGGAAGAAGCCGTTTCCGAACAATATAAGAAAGACCTGCGGGAAAAAATGCTGGAATTCACCCGCAAAAAAGAAGAGGAATTCCAGAAGAAAGATTTAGACCTGTCCAAAAAGCTTCAGGAGCAGGAAATAATTTTTCAACAAAAATTTGACGCAGAGAAAAAAATGATCCGGCAAAAACTGGAGGAAGATCTGCGTAAAGCAATTCACAATGATTTTGAAAACCGCCTTTCTATTCTCCAGCAGTCGAATCATGAACAGCAGGAAAGGCTGAAAGCCGCCCGACATAAAGAACTTGAATTTTTGCAAAAAGAACAGGCATTAAAAAATAAGGAAGAAGAACTGGAACTTTCGGTTCAGCGGAAACTTCAGGAAGAAAGAGTAAAAATAGGGGAAGAAGTAAAACGGATAGAAGAACAGAAAAATCAGGCCCGGGAAACCGACTTTCAGTTACGATTAAAAGAACTGGAAAAACAACTGGATGATCAGAAAAAACTGGCGGAAGAGATGAAACGCAGGGCTGATCAGGGCTCCATGCAGCTGCAGGGAGAAGTGCAGGAACTGGCACTGGAAAAACTGCTGCAGGGCACCTTCCCTTTCGACCGGGTGGAGCCCATCGGTAAAGGGGTTCGCGGAGCCGATTGTACCCTGACGGTCCGGAATCCATCCGGACAGGAATGCGGTAAAATTATTTATGAAAGCAAGCGCACGAAAAATTTTGAAGCCGACTGGGTGGACAAGCTCAAAAATGATATGCGCCAGCAAGGCGCACAGGTGGCGATCCTGGTTACCCGGGTCATGCCCCGGGACATGAACTGCTTCGGTGAAAGAAACGGGGTATGGATCTGTAATTTTTCTGAAGTCAAAGCCCTGACCGAGGTCCTGCGAGACGGAGTGATCCGGATTTTTCAGGCTTCCCGGAACCAGCAGAACAAAGGCGACAAGATGCAGCTTTTATATGATTATCTTACGAGCAGCGAATTCAGCGAACAATGGAAAGCCATCCGGGAAGGATTTTCATCGATGAAAATGTCCATCCAGCGGGAACGGGACATGATGGAGAAATTATGGAAGACCCGCGAAAAACAACTTGAAAAAGTATTGCTGAATGCCGCACATATCAAGGGTTCCATGGAAGGCATTTCCGGTCAGGAGGAATTCAATATGAACCTGATCGATGATACAGATGAGATTCTGGGTATTGAGTGAA
>DHWT01000212.1 GCA_002413325.1 Chitinophagaceae bacterium UBA5175
TTTTTTGAGCCAAACCGGGATGAAATTAAAGGATTTCAAACCCCTTCAATAGGTGTTTACTACTAGGCCCGGAGATCAAAAACCTTTAAACCATTAATTCTTGTGGAGATTCAGGATATTATAAGATGAATCTACGGATGTTTTGGCAGCCACGGAATCCGTATAGCTGTCGGTAATCGTCCAGGTATGATTCAACAGCGTGATCGGGTAGGAGGCGGACGGGAAACTCGATGTGATGGTTTTATTATTGATATCGGCAGACCAGGTTCCGTTGGATTGCTGGCCGTAACGGGTTCCATAAAGGGTTCCGTTCTGATTAAACTGAAAAGAATATCCGGCAAAACTGTCGGTTAGATTAATGACCTGGTGATCCATATATCCGGTTATACGCCAGGTGCCGTTGGTAACCAATTGAATCAGCGCGTTTTGCTCCTGTTGCTGGATAAATTTTTTGCAGGAAAACGGGGTTACAAGCAGGATCAGTACAGGGATAATTAAAAGGGTTTTGTTTTTCATCGGACGATTCGGATATATCTTTAAAATTCGTATATTTTCCCGTATTTGTCAAGCAAATAATCCAGAAAATACTGCACATTCAGGGTTTCCCCCGTTGCATATTTGCAGAGTTCTTCACTGTTATATATACGACCCGGGGCATGAACACGTTGCCTTAGCCATTGCAGCAGGTCCGTGGTATCGCCTTTCCCCATTTTTTCTTGCAGTTGCTGATCGCTTTTGTTCGCGGCGGCAAAGAACTGGGCGGCATAAAAACTGCCCAGACTGTAGGTCGGGAAATACCCGAAACTTCCATGGCTCCAGTGTACATCCTGCAGGCAACCCCGCTGATCGTCCGGCACATCCACCCCCAGCCATTTTTTATATCGTTCATTCCAGCATGCCGGAATATCGCATGATTTCAGCTCTCCTTTGATCAGCATTTTTTCAATTTCATAACGAATCACCACATGGAAATGATACGTGAGTTCATCGGATTCTGTGCGGATCAGGGAAGGGTTCACTTTATTGATTGCCCTGTAAAATGTTTCTTCCGGGATGCCCTCAAAAGCATCCGGAAATTTCGCGGCAGCCAGCGGATAGTGAAATTTCCAGAAATCGCGACTTCTTCCAACATGGTTTTCCCATAAGCGCGACTGGGATTCATGTATGCCCAGGGAGGCAAATTCGCCGGAAGGCAGTCCATATTCGGATTCGGGCAATCCCTGTTCATACAGTGCGTGCCCGGTTTCATGTATACAGCTGAATAACATACTGCTGAAATCATTTTCATCTATCCGCGTGGTGATACGTACATCATATTTATTAAAACTGGTACTGAAAGGATGGCTCGAAAGGTCCTGCCGTCCGGCTTCGAAATCAAATCCCAGTTCTGCGATCACCTGCATGCCGAAATCCCACTGCTTCTTTTTGTCGAAGGATTTAAATAGAAATGAATCTTCCGGTTCTTTCGCCTGCCGGATTTTTTCCAGGATGACCTGCAGTCTGGGTAACATATTTCCGAATATGCGGTCTGTCAGCTGAACCGTGCAACCTTTTTCGAATTCATCCATGAGGGCGTCGTAGGGATGGTCCCGGTACCCGAGTAATTCCGTTTCTTCTTTTTTTAAATCAACCAGTTCGGCCAGGTCTTTTTCAAAAATTGAAAACCGGTTTTCTTTTTTTGCCAGGTTCCAGGCATTGAAGCTTCTGGATACGGTTTCACTCATTTTCCGGACGAAAGCAGGGGGATATTTTTTTTGCTTTTCAAAGTCTTCACGGTTCAGGGTAACATTTTTCTTTTCGGTATCACTGAGTCCGGGTGCCTGTTCCAGGGATTCCAGTAAGGATCCGAGTTTACCGTCGGTTGCCAGTTCATGTGCCATTTCAGAAAGGGTCGCCACCTGGCGGGCACGAAATCCAGCCCCTTTAGCCGGGAGATAAGTTTCCTGGTCCCATTGCATCAAAGCCAGGGCGGCTCTCACATCAGCCAGCCGGCGCATATGTTCCCGGTATGATTCATACAGTTCCCTGCTGTTTTCTATTTTTATCATTTTATAAAATGCTTAACTAAAATTCTGTTTTATTTCTAAGGCAAGATACCGGAGATTTGTCCTAATTTTTACCATATGAACCGGAAACTTCTGTCAGTTCTGATTATCGCATTTTATTGTTCTCCCTTTTTCAGTTCCGCCCAGATCATCGATTCCATGATGAAAGTGTATGCAGATAAATTTCCCCAGGAGAAACTTTATCTGCAGTTCGATAAAAAGGCGTACAACCCGGGCGAGCGCATTTGGTATAAAGCGTATTTGTTTACCGGGTTTGATCCTTCACCCTACAGCAAAAATTTTTATGCTGAATTGTATGATGCCGCCGGAAATCTGATTCTCCGCAATACCGCCCCCCTTGTAGGGTCCACGGCTACCGGAAATTTTGACCTGCCGGCTTCTTTCGAAGGAACACGCATACATATCCGGGCATATACAACCTGGATGCTGAATTTCGATACCAGTTTTGTGTATTCCAAAGACCTCCGGATCATCGGTGCAGCGAAGGACTCCTCCCTGCTGGCTGTTGCCGCACCTGCCAGCCTGTATTTTTTCCCTGAAGGAGGCGACATGGTAGCCGGAGTGGAAAATAATATTGCATTCAAAGCAGAAGATGTTTATGGCCAGCCCCATAAAGTGTCCGGTATTTTATACGACCAATCCGGGAAAGCGATACTCAATTTTAATACCGAACACAATGGCATGGGTAAAATACTGCTGGTTCCGGATAAGACTGACGCCTTCTATGCCCTTTGGAAAGATGAGAAGGGGGTGGAGCATCGCACGGATCTGCCGCCTGTTAAAAGCTCCGGCGTGGCCCTGCGTGTTATGAATTTGAACCGGAAACTGGTATTTTCTATTGCCAGGCCGGCAGAAAGCCTGGCCAACCAGCAGGTTATCGTAATGGCCCATATGAATCAACAGGTGGTTTATAAAGCCATGGTAAACCTGAAGGATGCGACCATGAGTGGCGGAAATATTCCGACCGCGGAACTTCCCACGGGAGTGCTTCAGCTCACCGTTTTCGATTTGAATGAAGTGCCACTGGCGGAGCGCGTTTGTTTTATCAATAATCATAATTATGCTTTCGAAGGTAAGTTAAGCGTACATGCGAAGAGTTTATTGAAAAGGGGACGTAATGAACTGGAGGTTGATATACCTGACGCCGTACAATCCAATTTGTGTATCGCCATTACGGATGCGGAAGTGGACGGTAACCGGATCTGGGATGATAATATCATTTCAAGCCTCCTGCTCACAGGCGATCTGCATGGATATGTGAAGGATCCTTATTATTATTTTCAGAACAATTCAGATTCCCTGGTCCAGCAGCTCGATCTGGTCATGCTTACCCATGGATGGCGTAGATTTAAATGGGAAGACCTGGCAAAGGGGAAAATGCCGGTTATTAAATTTCCCATTGAAAATTATCTTTCACTGAATGCCGAAGTGCTGGGCGTGGCAAATTCCCGGATTGCAAAAGATGAAAGTCTCAATGTGATTTTTCAAAATAAGGATTCGGCTACCAATATGCTCTCGGTTCCATACGTCAGCAATGGGAAATTCCATGTGTCGGGACTGATCTTTTTTGATACGGCCAAAGCATATTATCAGTTCAATGTGAACCATAACCTTTCCAATGAATCTGCCGTTATTTTCAGAAACGGTTTGTATGCCGGGTCTAAAAAACTCAGGCCATTTAATATGACGCTGGCTCCCTGGTCGCCCGACGACAGTTCACTGATCAGAAAAAGCCGGCTGGTTTACGCTGAAACATCCCGTATGCAGGAGCAAAGAAAAGTACAGAGCCTGGGGGCCGTCACAGTCAGGGCCAGGGGAAAATCGGATAAGCAAAAACTGGACGAAGAATACAGTTCCGGACTTTTCAGCGGGGGTAATGCAACCATTTTTGACCTGATGAACGACGCGTCTGCGTATGCTTCGATGGATATATTTACTTACCTCCAGAGCCGGGTTGCCGGTCTGCAGATCATCAATACCGGTCCGACTCCATCTTTATCCTGGCGGGGATCCACGCCGGGTCTCTACATGAATGAAATGCCCGTGGATGCCAATTCACTCAAAAACATACCCATCACGGATCTTGCCATGGTAAAGGTATTCTCCCCCGGATCTGCCGCTGGTATGGATAATGCCGGTGGTGGGGTGATTGCCGTATACACAAAAAAAGGGCAGGACAAGAAGCCGGATCCTTCCATTAAGGGGCTGGACATGACCCGGGTTTTAGGCTATAGTGTGATACGTGAATTTTACAGCCCGGATTATTTAATCAATCCCGAACCGGAATCCGAAGAT
>DHWT01000068.1 GCA_002413325.1 Chitinophagaceae bacterium UBA5175
GCCAGCTGCCTGTCCAGTTCCCGGACCCCGCTTTCCCTGGTATAATCGGAAATGACCTTGGCCAGGTTTTTATCGGAAATCTTCAGGGGCAGCCCTTTCAACCCATGGGCTTCCTTTTGTTTGGGTATCAGGTGGCGTTTGGCAATCTCAATTTTTTCTTCCAGGGCATATCCGCTGAGATCGATGATCTCGATGCGGTCGCGCAGAGCCGGCTGAATATGACCGATGTCATTGGCTGTAGCTACAAATAATACCCGGCTGAGGTCATATTCCAGTTCCAGGTAATTATCATAAAAAGTATTATTCTGTTCCGGATCCAGCACTTCCAGTAAGGCAGATGAAGGATCTCCACGGAAGTCAGTTCCCACTTTATCAATTTCATCCAGTATCATGACGGGATTGGAGGACTTTACCTTCCGCAGGGACTGCAATATTCTTCCCGGCATTGCCCCGATATAAGTTTTCCGGTGGCCGCGTATCTCGCTTTCGTCGTGCAGGCCGCCAAGACTGATACGTACATATTTCCGGCCGATGGCATTGGCGATACTTTTCCCCAGGGAAGTTTTGCCGATACCCGGCGGGCCCACAAAACAAAGGATGGGACTCTTCATATCTCCCTTCAGTTTCAGTACTGCGAGGTATTCGAGGATTCTTTCTTTCACTTTTTTCATACCGTAATGATCCTGGTCCAGCACTTTGGATGCTTTCTTCAGGTCGTACTGGTCATCGGTGAATTCGTTCCATGGCAGATCCAGCATCAGGTCCAGGTGGTTGTACACGATGGAATAATCCGGTGTGCTGGGATGCATGCGTTCCAGTTTCTCAATCCCCTTTTTAAAAATATCTTTTGCTGCCTGCGGCCACTTTTTCGATTCCGCTTTTTTCTGCATGTCGCGCAACTCACGTTCATTGCTGTCTCCGCCGAGTTCATCCTTGATACTCTTGAGCTGCTGCTGCAGGAAATAATCGCGTTGCTGTTTATCGAGCTCAGTCTTTGTTTTGTTGGTCAGTTTATTTTTCAATTCGGCGAACTGCAGTTCCCGTTGCAGCAGTTGCATCAGGAGGTCCGCCCGGGCCTTGATATGATCCGTTTGCAGT
The DNA here is from genome assembly GCA_002413325.1 of Chitinophagaceae bacterium UBA5175. Classification (GTDB taxonomy): domain Bacteria; phylum Bacteroidota; class Bacteroidia; order Chitinophagales; family Chitinophagaceae; genus Puia. The sequence continues at coordinate 1,099 of DHWT01000068.1, forward strand.
AGCTCCTGTTTTTCGGTCAGTTCCGAATTCAGGTTGCTGGAAATAAAATGTATCAGGAAGGAAGGGTTCTCAATATTTTTCAGAATGATAGAGGCCTCCGTCGGAATATTGGGTGAAAGCTGGATGATCTGGGAAGCCAGATCCTTAATATTGGAAACATAAGCTGCGAAATCCTGGTCTTTGGGTGCTTCTTCTTCCTGCAGCAGGACCACCTGGGCCTTAAAATAAGGATCATCGGTCGTAATGGACCCTACTTTAAACCGTCTTTTACCCTGGAGAATGACTGTGGTTCCACCATCCGGCATTTTAATCACTTTAATAATGCGGGCGATGGTTCCCACGGCCACCAGTTCATTTAAAGTCGGATCTTCTACGCTGCTGTCTTTTTGTGCCAAAACGCCAATCAATTTGTCAGCCTTGTAGGCATCCTGTACGGCCTTGATACTCTTATCCCGGCCAACGGTTATCGGGAGTACGACCCCCGGAAAAAGTACGGTATTGCGTAAGGGAAGGATCGGAATTTCCTTTGGGATTTCAGCATCTGCCAGGTTATCGTGCTCTGTTTCGTTGATCGGGATAATGGGCATGAAATCCATTTCCTGCTCGCTGCGCTGAAAAAAAAGTTTTTCGTTCATAAATACAAAAAGGTGACAAAATAACAGCTCTTTGGGTATTATCCTATCTTTTTATGGTTGAACCCTTTAAGTTCAAGTTTGATGCCATTTACGTTTAAAGCTGAACGCTGAACCCTGAACGCTCCGATTGATAAAAAAATTGAAAATATGTCAGGCAAAATAAAAAGGTAAGAAACTATTGGTTTCTTACCTTTTTGAAAAACGTTCATCATCAGGCCTTTGGGCTTTAGACCTTACGCTCACTGATTAAAATATCCTCAGTCCAATATAAAGCTGGAAATTCTCGTTTTTCCAGGTATCCGCACTGGTCACATTATTGATATCGGTAACCCCGGATACATACCGTGCGCCGGCTATAAAGCCCCCCAGGTTGACCTGGGCGCCGCCGACCACGGAGAAATCACCGGATTTAAATGCATTGGAACCATTGGTAGTAATGGTTTCACTGGTATTCATCAGAATGCCAAATTGCGGACCGAGCTGGATGCTCAGCAGGGGAATGGGTTTCCAGGAAAGTAAAACGGGAATGTTCATATAATTGAGACTTACATTCTGGCTATTGATACCATTCAGGTAGATATCATTAAAATTGTTGGCAGTTTGGGTATTGGTCTGGCTGAACAGCAGTTCGGGTTGCAGACCCCATTTGCTGGTGAAATTCAATTCGGTAAAAGCACCGGCACTGAATCCCCATTGGAATCCATTATTGAAAGAACGACTGTTGATCTCAGAGAGATTGGTTCCGCCTTTTATACCCAAATGGAAACCCTGCGCCTGGGTATAAGAAGCAGACAGCACTAAAACAGCGAAAACAAGCATACTTACTTTCTTCATAAGTGATTTATTTTGAATGTTGACTTACGTTTACCCTCAACGTTTAATCCCGGCATTTGGTAGGCTGAAAATTCTTTTTAACAGCTTATTAATGAGCAGGCGCTAAAAATTATACCAGTTCAATCAGGGTGATTTCGGGCATTATGCCGACCCGGCCCGGGTAACCGATAAAGCCGTAGCCCCGGTTCACATATAGTTTCTGGTTCCCCGCTTCGTAAAGTCCGGCCCATTGGTCATAAACATATTTGACCGGACTCCATTTAAATCCGGGGACCTCGATCCCGAACTGCATACCGTGGGTATGCCCTGCCAGGGTCAGGTCGATATCCCCGTATTTGGGTCTCACTTCGGCATCCCAGTGGCTGGGATCGTGGCTCATCAGGATTTTAAAGGGATATTTCTCCGTACCGGGGTAGGCTTCCCACATTTTCCCGTATTTGGGAAACCGGGCTTTAGCGCTCCAGTTTTCAATCCCGATCAGGGCAATCTCCTGGCCCTGCCGTTCCAGCACCACGTGCTCATTCATTAACAGGCGCCAGCCCATCCGGGCCTGCAATTTTTTCAGATCCTCTATGTTCTGTTCCCGGGACGCCTGGTCGGGCCATCTTACATAATCGCCATAATCGTGGTTACCCAGTGTGGAAAAAACCCCCATGGGGGCTTGCAAACGGCTAAAAAGGTCCTCATATCCTTCCATTTCAGAAGTACGGTCGTTGACCAGGTCCCCGGTAAAGAGGATCAGGTCGGGCCTGAGATCCAGGATCATCTGAACGCCTTTTTCCACTGCCTTCCTATTGTCAAAACTCCCGGAGTGGATATCAGAAACCTGTACAATTTTCAGTCCCCGGAAAGATTGCGGCAGGTTGGGAAACGTAAGCGGAATACGCCGTATATGATAGTTGTATTTATTGGAGAATCCGTGAACAAGCGATGTGATCAGGGTTCCCCCGATGCCGATTCCCAGCCAACTGAGAAAAACAGACCGGGAAATACCATCCTTCACCTGGTTTTCCCCTTCCGTATTCCTGAAAAATATTTTACCCACGGCCCATTGCAAGGCCCTGCGCAGATCGTCGACGAGGAAAAAAACAGAAGCCAGTAATTTGGCAAAGAAAAAACCGATGATGGTGGCAAACACATAATTCCGAAGGTTTTTAGGCCAGCGTTCGGTATTGAGGAAGGGCAGGAAGAGGAAAAAAATAATGGCCGCAATGGATACCGTCCAGTAACCGGTCATAATAATGGATTTCAACCGGGGGGATGAACCCAGGCAAAGCATTTTAACGATCTGGAATACATATAAGTCAACCAGCAGCATCAAGAGTGCCATAATCCAGAAAAAACCTGCATTCCTCATAGGCCTGATTTATGATCCGTTAAAAACGAATGAATTCGTCCAGTTGCTGGTTGATTACACGCAGGGTTTCCTGGT
>DHWT01000288.1 GCA_002413325.1 Chitinophagaceae bacterium UBA5175
AACCTTTCCTTTCTGATTACCGTTGCCGCGGCACTTTCCGTGACAGGTTGTGGTAAAATTGGAAAATCCCATAAAGGATTGCCGGATGACGGACAATTACATGGTGTTGCTCCAGCCAGCAAGTACAACCTCAATAAGCCGCCCGGAATGGTTTATATCCCGCCCGGAACTTTTCACATGGGTCCCAGTGACGAAGACGTCAACTACGCATATACAGCTCGTAACAAACAGGTTTCCATTCAGGGATTCTGGATGGATGCAACCGAAATCACCAATAATGAATACCGCCAGTTTGTAAACTGGGTGCGCGATTCAACCGCTGCAACCCTGATGCAATATGGTAAGGAAGTGGATGGCAAATTTCAGGTTGACTGGAAAAAGGCCCAGACCATCAAATGGGGTGACAAGGCAACCATCGAAAAGATTGACCAGCTGATCCTGACTCCTGAAAACCGCATCTTCGGTAAGAAGGAAATTGATCCGTCAAAACTGGTATATCATTCTGAAACTTTTGACCTGAAGGAAGCCGCCAAGAAGATCAATGAAGGCAAAACGCGCTCCCAGTTCATTATTAAGAAAGACATCAAGATCTATCCTGATACCCTGGTCTGGATCCGTGACTTCTCTTATTCCTATAATGAACCGATGACCAAAAGATATTTTTCACATCCTGCCTTCGGAAACTATCCGGTGGTTGGGGTTAACTGGAACCAGGCTACCGCGTTCTGCGAATGGAGAACCCAGTATCTGAATTCTTACCTCGATAAGGCTAAAATGGCCAATGAGAGCCCGTTCCGGCTTCCTACGGAATCTGAATGGGAATATGCAGCCCGCGGAGGACGTTCACAATCCATGTTCCCCTGGGGTAACTACTACCTGAGAAATAAGAAAGGCTGTCTCCTGGCCAACTTTAAACCAGGACGCGGTAATTACCCGGAAGACGGGGCGTTCTATACTGCCCGCGCCGATGCCTACTGGCCTAATGATTTTGGCCTGTACTGCATGGCAGGAAATGTGGCCGAATGGACTTCATCTGTATACTACGAAGGTGCTTATAACTTCCAGCATGACATGAACCCGGATATCCGTTACAATGCAAAGGATTCTGATCCTCCGCGTATGAAACGGAAAGTGATCCGTGGCGGAAGCTGGAAAGACGTGGGTTATTTCCTGCAAACCAGCACCCGGACTTATGAGTACCAGGATACGGCAAAATCATACATCGGTTTCCGTTGCGTGATCGATCTGCCTGCAACCCTGTCCAAGAGATAATTGATATTTATCAATTCGCATAAAATTTTTTAAAATAAACAACGTTTTGATTCTTTAACTACCATCCGGAAACCTGTTTCCGAGACCCTTACAAAACCTATTAAAAACTAAAAATTTAAAACTATGTCAGCCGGAGTTTCAAAATCTACCGAAAAGCTTGTAAACATCATTGTCTGCATCGGCGCAGCCGTCGTAATCTTTGGTGCCTGGCAGAAAATCACCCACCAACGGTTGGCTGACTTCTTCCTTACAGCGGGTCTTCTTACTGAAGCATTGATATTTATCGTGTACGCTTTCTTGCCGCCTCCCGGTGGAGAAATGCATGCCCTGGCAGAAGCCCTTCCGAAACTGGCGGGTGCAGGATCCGGTAACCCTTCCCTGCAGCAGATGGATAAGATGATGCAGGAAGCTGACATCACGCCCACAAACCTTGCCCGTTTAAGCGATGGGTTCAAAAAATTCGGCACCACCGTAGAAAAAATCAGCGATGTATCCGGCGCACTGGCTGCCACCACGGATTATACCAATAAAACTAAAGAAGCGGCTCTGGCACTGGACAGCATGAAGACTGCATACCAGGGCGCAACCAATACCATAAGCCATTTTAATAACGCGGCTGAAAGCACCAAACAGTTTCATGGACAGGTTCAGGTACTGACCAAGAATCTCGGTTCCCTGAACGCTTTGTATGAACTGGAACTGCAGGACAGCAATAACCACCTGAAAGCGATGAACGGCTTTTACAGTAACCTGGCACAGGCATCTGAAGCGATGCATAACAGTGTAGGGGATGCGAAAAAAACACAGGAACAGGTGGCATTACTTGCAAAGAACCTCGGAAGTCTGAACCATGTATATGGTAATATGCTGAGCGCGATGCAAGGAAGACAGTAAACCAATATCTGAAAATTATCGGGACTCATAACCTGAAAAACCTTTGTTAACACATTAAATTCTCCCGCTCATGTCCTTACCTAAAGAGCCCAGGCAGAAGATGATCAATATGATGTATCTGGTGCTGACCGCATTGCTGGCACTGAATGTATCTGCTGAGATTCTGAATGCCTTTAAAACCGTAAATAACAGTATCACCACGTCGAACCAGGTGGTTACTGAGAAAAATAACCTCACATACAGCGCTTTCGATAAAGCGTTGAATGACCCCCAGACAAAAGCAAATGCTGAAATCTGGGCACCCAAAGGCAAGCAGATACAAAAGATCTCTTCCGATATGTTCAATACCCTGGAAGGGATGAAACAACTCCTTAAAAAAGAATCCCAACTGGAAATAGACAAAGAGGGTAAAGAGAAATTCAACGATGCCAACCTGGACGCGGCTACCCGTGTATTCGATAAGGATGGCAAAGGAAAAATATTATTTGATTCTCTTGCCCAATACAAAAAGCAGATGCTGGCTGTATTGAATCCGGCCGAGTTTGCAACCAATCCGGTACTCCAGAAGGAAGTTGCCAAAGCTAAAGCAGATTTTGAACGCCAGCTTCCCCTGGATCTTTCAGTACCTAAATCGCAGACCGGAGCGGCTCCGTCAAATGATTCCGTGAAAGACTGGGTAACCAATTATTTTCACATGACGCCCACCATTGCGGCCATCACGATCCTGAGCAAATTCCAGAACGACGTGAAGAATTCTGAATCACAAATGGTGGATTATTGCTATAAGCAGATTGGTTCTGTAAAAGTGGTATTTGACCAGTTTGAGGCATTCGCCGGAACCAACGCCACCTACCTGATGCCCGGTGATGAACTGGAATTAACAGCAGGTATCGGCGCCTTCAGTAAAGCTGCCAAACCGACCATTACGATTAATGGTGCACCCCAGTCGCTGAATGAAGATGGTGTTGCTGCATTTAAAACAAAGGTAGACGGGGCAGGTGAACACAGTGTAACGGTAAATATTGCATATACCAAACCTGACGGATCTCCTGCAACTGTATCCAAAGTAGTTAAATACACCGTAGGTCTTCCTTCAGGAGCCTCTATCTTCCTGGAAAAGATGAACGTGGTGTATATCGGTGTTGACAACCCGATGACCATTTCAGGTGGTAGTGTCGGAGCAGAAAAAGTACATGTCAGCTTTGTAAGCCCGGGCGCTTCAATCAACAAGTCGACCGGTGACCATTATATAGCCAGGGCTACAACGCCCGGCATGGCGAAAATCGTAGTCAATGCAAACGGCAAGAATTTTGAATTCCCGATCCGTGTCAAGAACCTGCCTTTACCTGCCGGTTTCATCGGATCTAAAAAAGGCGGTCAGATTTCTTCTGCCGAATTCAAAGCGATCGGTGGTTTGATTGCCCGCCTGGAAGATTCTGATTTCGAAGCCCCTTTCAAAGTGGTAAGCTATAATCTGGGTGCAGAGGGAGGTGGTATTTCCGGATATACCCAGGCCACAAACGATGGTAACAGGTGGTCAGGTAATGCTGCCGGCATCGTTGGCAGGGCAACACCCGGTACCCATATCTTCTTTGACAATATCCGGGTTATAGGGCCAGACGGTAAGCAGCGTGAAATTACGCCCATGGTATTCACCCTGAAATAAAATATTAAACGGAACCGCCACGTTATAGTGGCGGATCTGTTTTAGCAGTTCGTCACGATAAATTTTTAGTACATGAAGATCCGATTCATCAGATTATCTCTCCTCGCAACAGTCATTGCCCTGGCGGTAAGCACCGTGCAGGCCCAGGCTCCTGCCAGCAGGAAGAAATCCAAGAGGTCCATTGTGAAGAAGAAAACGAATACCAATAAGAATAGCGCTGCGAACACGGCAGTCGTTCCCCCGAAAGATACCACGGCAAAACCTGTTCAGGAATTTGTTGCGGATATCAAACTGGATACGCCCCGTAAATCCCTTCGCAATGATGCGTCTATCGAACTGAACCTGGTAAAGGACCGCACCCCACTTGCTTACGAGCATATCCGGGAAGACGATGCCGTTTACCGCCAGCGTGTATGGCGTGAACTGGATGTTCATGAAAAGATGAATCTTCCCTTTGTTTACAAAGCTTCTGAAGATAACGGCAACCAGCGTTTCATCAGCATTCTGCTCAATCTCATCCACAGCGGGGATGTAACGGCATTCGATGCGACGATTGACGACCGGTTCACCACCCCGATGACGTTCCGCCAGATCGCTGAAAGTATGGTTGGTAAACCGAAAACCATCCAGATACCGGATATGACCAATGACCCCGACGGATCAAAAGGCCTTACCAAAGACACGGTGATCCAGGAAGAATTCAATCCCGACCAGGTAGAAAGATATGAAATCAAGGAAGAATGGGTATTTGACAAGGAATCTTCCCGCATGTATGTCCGCATCCTGGGCATTGCTCCGGAAAAAACCATTTATAATGCAGATGGTTCTTTTCGTGCAGTACTTCCCATATTCTGGGTTTATTATCCCGATCTGAGGCCATTCCTTGCCAAGTACGAAGCGTATAATGGCAAAAATTATGGTTCCCGGATGAGTTGGGAGGAACTTTTTGAAAGCCGCATGTTCTCCAGCAGGGTCATTAAATCAACCATTGATAATCCCGGTGATAACTATATCAGCGCCTATATAAAAGATCCTATTTTAGGTCTCCTGGAAGGGGATGATATCAAAGAAAAGATCTTCAACTACGAACAGGATCTCTGGTCTTACTGATCCGG
>DHWT01000300.1 GCA_002413325.1 Chitinophagaceae bacterium UBA5175
TCATTTACGATAACGGGGAAGCGGTTTCCGGATTCCGGATGGACCAGATCAGCTACGATGAAACCCGGGGCATTAATGCGCATATCGATTATCCAACCCGTGAAGGAGGCGGACCTTATTACCAGTTGCTTTTTAAAATGCCCGGGTACCTTCATTCGATATACCGGGAAGCCGGGCGGGGTGGATACATAAATCTGGAAGACGGGAAACTCCATATAATCCGGATTGAACTGAAGGACACTTATGGGAATACTTCCAATCTGGAATTTAAAGTACGATACCAGCCGCAGGAAAATTTAAATATGTCGTATCCAGGCAAGGTTTTTTATCCGGGCATGGTAGATGGTTTTGAGGCAGCAGATGCCGCTTTTTACCTGGGTGCAACCTGTTTGTACGATTCTGTGCACCTGGCTTACCAGGAAACAGCAGGGGATGGGAAGGATGTGGTTTCTGCCCTGCACCAGTTCGGTAATACCCGTGTGCCGCTGGCCGATACGATGACGGTACGTATTAAATTATCCATACACGGTATTCAGAAGCAACATATTTTAATGCAATGGATCAACGGGGACGACTTTGAAATCAGGAAGCCGGAATGGCTGGGAGACTGGGCAACAGCCAGTTTCCGGAGTTTCGGGAGTTTCCGTTTGGTTCTGGATACGGAACCGCCGCTGATTCGTATTCCCGGGGTGGTTGAAAATGCAAACCTGCAGAGAAGCAGCCGGATTGCCATTGTTGTTCAGGATAACTATAAAAAAATAAAAAGTTTCCGGACTACCCTCGACGGTAACTGGCTATTGTTTACAAACGATAAGGCCCGGGCATTTATATATCATTTCGATGAACACTGCGCTCCGGGCAAACATGAATTGAAGATATATGCTGAGGACGAGGCGGGGAATGCGGCCGTTCAGGTATTGCATTTCACCAGGTAGGTTTAAAGCCTGAAGCTGAACGACACGCGGCCAACGATCAACGGCCAACGGTAAACTCAACCTCCCCCAGGGCAAATTCACCATACTCCGTTTGCAGCGAACCATCCCCATTCACCCCTTTCAGCAGGGTTTCAATGAAATCATTTCCTTTTTTCAGCAGAACGGTCTGGTTTCTCCGATAAAGATTTTCATTAAAGTCTTTCAGGATCTGATCCGGCTGATCGCGCAATTCAGAAATCCGGTTTTGTATCGCAGGCACCAGTTCCCTGGCAAAAAGAACCGGATCATAATGTTTCCCGGTGATTTGTTTCAGGGAAATGGCATTTCGAATCTCGGCAGGAAAGGATTCCTGGTTCAGATTCATTCCAACACCCGCTACCGCATATAGCCAGGAATTTCCACGGATTACATTTTCTACCAGGATGCCGGCTGTCTTTCTGTCATCCCAATAAATATCATTTGGCCATTTGATGCTCCAGTGATCAGGCCCTATTGTCAGGATCAAATCCATGATTCCCTGGGCAACAGCCGCTGAAAACAGGAATTGCCGGGATAAAACCAGGGGCGCAGGCTCAATGACAAGGCTCATGATCAGGTTTTGCCCGGGTTCACTCTGCCAGGTTTTTCCCCGCTGACCCTTTCCGGCCCATTGGTGGCGGGCAAGACAAACCAGGCCGTCAGAAGCCAATCCTTCATGAATTCGGGCCATGGCATAGTTGTTGGTGCTATCCACGGAATCCAGCTCAATCAACTGATTGTCAAATGTTGTACCGTTGGGCTTCTCCATACCGGGATCTGGCAAAAGATTACTATTTTTGACCTTTGCGAATTTAATGTTACTATGATTACAGTAATCACCGCCTTTCATAATTTATTCATTTAAATATTCTCATTATTGGAACAATTGTCAATGCTGGTGAACCGGAAACCAAATAAATCAGTCCGGTTAGCGAAGAACTCAAAGATCATTAAAGCCATTATTCAGGCAATTCAGGAAAAAAAAGGCGAAAAAATCATATCACTTGATCTCCGAAAAATACAGGAAGCCGTAGCAGATTTTTTCATAGTATGTGAAGCCGGTAGTACTACACAAATAAGAGCCATAGCGGATTTCATCGAATCAGAGGTGAAGGAGAAATGCGGAGAAGCCCCATATATGCATGAAGGCAGGCAGGTATTGCAGTGGGTGATTATTGATTATATAAACGTGGTGGTTCATATCATGCTTCCGGACAGCAGGCGTTTTTACAAACTGGAAGAAATGTGGAGCGATGCCGTCATGGAGGAGCATGAAGGCTGAACACCCAATGTTTATACCGTTTTTCTGAACTTTTTTATTCCCCAATCATTAATTACTAGAAGGAAGAACATCAAATGCCACAGAATAATATAAAACCGAACGACAGGCCAGGATTTTCACGATTCAGACCCCGCCCGGGAGGAGAGGACAATACGCCCAAAAAGGGCCCAAAATTCAATATTTACTGGGTTTGGGGCGTCATTGCCATCATTTTACTGGGATATAATTTTTTAGGATCCGGCTTTACACCCGATGCGCATCACCTGGATTCCGAGATGGAATTCAGAAATAATATGCTTGAAAAGGGAGACGTTGCCCGACTGGTACTCGTCACCAATAAAAACCTGGTGAGGGTATATATTAAGAAAGACAGCCTCGAGAAGCCCTATTATAAGGACCTCCTGGGAAAGACCTTCCAGGTAGTAAAAACTGAAGGACCCCAGTTCGAATTCCAGGTTACGAAAATTGATGAATTCGAAAAAAGGCTGTACGATTTCTTTGCAAAGAATCCGGCTTTGGAAGTTCCGACTTCCTCGGTTCAGGAAGGCGACTGGATACCAGGCCTGTTGCAGATTGCCCTTCCCATCCTCATTATCCTGTTGATTTGGGTTATGCTGATGCGCAAGATGGGAGGACAGGGAGGAAGCGGAGGCCCGGGAGGTATCTTCAATATCGGTAAATCAAAGGCAACTTTATTCGATAAGGGCACCCGTGTTAATATTACGTTTAACGATGTGGCGGGTCTCGATGAGGCCAAGGTGGAAGTGATGGAAATCGTGGATTTCCTGAAAAATCCGAAAAAATATACGGCGCTGGGCGGTAAGATTCCGAAGGGAGCCTTACTGGTAGGCCCTCCGGGTACCGGTAAAACCCTGCTGGCGAAAGCTATGGCAGGTGAAGCCCAGGTTCCTTTCTTTTCAATGAGCGGTTCTGATTTTGTTGAACTTTTTGTGGGTGTCGGCGCAAGCCGTGTGCGCGACCTGTTCAAACAGGCGCGGGAGAAAGCGCCCTGTATCATATTTATTGATGAAATCGATGCCATTGGCCGGGCCAGGGGAAAGAATGCCATCATGAGCAATGATGAACGGGAGAGCACACTGAACCAGCTGCTGGTGGAAATGGACGGTTTCGGCGGGGACAGCGGGATTATCATTCTGGCGGCAACGAACCGTCCGGATGTACTGGATACAGCCCTGCTCCGCCCCGGAAGATTTGATCGCCAGATCTCTATCGACAAACCTGATCTGAAAGGAAGGGAAGCCATTTTCAAAGTGCATCTCAAACCCATTAAAATTTCTTCCAAACTCGATATTTATAAACTGGCAGAACAAACACCCGGATTTGCCGGTGCGGACATAGCCAATGTTTGTAATGAAGCCGCACTGATCGCAGCCCGTAAAGGCAAGGACAGCGTGGAGATGGAAGACTTCCAGGATGCAGTTGACCGGGTGATCGGCGGACTTGAAAAAAAGAACAAGATCATTTCCCCTGAAGAAAAACGCATCATCGCCTATCATGAAGCAGGCCATGCCATTTGTGGCTGGTACCTGGAACATGCGTATCCCCTGCTGAAAGTGACCATCGTTCCGCGTGGGGTGGCGGCATTGGGATATGCCCAGTATACACCGAAAGAACAATACCTCTACAATACGGACCAGCTGTTCGACCAGATATGTATGACCCTTGGCGGCCGGGCCAGTGAACAACTGAATTTTAAAAAAATCTCCACGGGTGCACAGAATGACCTGCAGCAGGTTACACGGATTGCCTATTCCATGGTTACTGTATATGGAATGAATGAAAAGATCGGCAACGTGAGTTTCTATGATCCGGCACAGGAAAACCAGTTTACCAAACCGTATTCGGAAGAAACTTCTAAACTCATTGATGAAGAAGTCAGGAAACTGATAGATAAAGCGTATGTATTTACCAAGGGTCTGCTCACGGAAAAAGCACACCAGCTGAACCTGCTAGCAGAAGCCCTGCTGGAAAAGGAAGTCCTTTTTCAGAGTGATGTGGAAGCCCTGATTGGTAAAAGACCTTATGAGGAAAAAAGAGCCCTGGACGTATCCGATCATGATGTTCTTAACCACGATGTTCCGGAAATTAAGATTGCAGACAATGGAATACCGGCCCCGCCGGTTCCTACTCCGCAGGTAGGAGACCTTTAGAATCTGGTTTATGCAAATATCTCCAGCAAAAGAAAATATTCTCAAAAAGATCCGGCAGGCGTTGGTTAACCCAACGCCTGTTCCTTTTCCCCAAAGTGAAGGGAATTCCAGCGTTTACACGTCCCCGAAACAGGAAAATGAAATTGAGTTTGCGGAAAATTTCGGCCGGGTCCAGGGACGTTTCCTGTATTGCAGCCATATGGATGAAATGATCCTGCAGCTGGGTCAACTGATTGCCCGGCAGGGATGGACCCAGGTATTCTGCCGGGAAGCAGGTCTTCTTGCGTTGCTGGAGGAACCCCTGAAGGGATTGCTGATCTCAGAGGACCTTCCCGAAGCTGATGTGTCCATTACAGGCTGTGAAGCGCTTATTGCCAGAACCGGCAGTATCCTGATGAGTTCCGGACAGGAAAGCGGAAGACTGGCCAGCGTATATGCACCCGTCCATATCTGTATCGCTTACACAAGCCAGCTGGTTTATGATATCCGGGACGGACTGGAAATGCTGACCGGGAAATACAAAAGCAAAATCCCCTCCTTTATCACACTGGCCACCGGTCCCAGCCGCACTGCAGATATTGAAAAAACCCTGGTTGTGGGCGTTCACGGTCCAAAAGAAGTATATGTTTTCCTGATAGATGCCCAGTGAATTATATTTGCCCATGCAAATCCCTGCGGGTAAAAAAATTTTCTTCCTATCTGACTTCCACCTCGGCGCACCCGATCGGCTGACCAGCCTGCAAAGGGAGAAATACATCATCCGTTTTCTGGAATCCATTCAGCATGAAGCGGCGGAGATTTTTATCGTCGGCGACCTTTTTGATTTCTGGTTTGAATATAAAACCGTGGTTCCGAAAGGTTATGTGCGTATTTTGGGCAAACTGGCTACCTTAACCGATTCAGGCATACCCATCCAGTTTTTTGTGGGCAACCACGATATGTGGATGAGAAATTATTTTGAAAAAGAACTCTCGATACCGGTTTATTATGAACCGAAAACCTTTATCCGTAATGGCCGGAAATTTCTGATCGGGCATGGAGACGGACTGGGTCCCGGTGACAGCGGTTATAAATTCCTGAAAAAAATATTCCGCAACAGGTTCAGCCAGGGCCTGTTTGGCATTTTACCGCCTGCCATCGGAGTGGGGATCGCTAATTATTTCAGCCGGATGAGCCGGACGGTCACACAACAGCCGGATGAAAAATTTCTGGGCGAAGCAGGTGAATGGCTGATCGATTACTGTAAAATAAAGCTCAGGGAAGAGACGTACGATTACATGATTTTCGGTCACCGGCACCTGCCCATTGATTTTACATTTCCCAACGGTAGCCGGTATATTAACCTGGGTGACTGGATCCGGTATTTTACCTATGCTGCCTTCGACGGGGAAGCACTAACATTGCAAAGCTATGATCCGTCCCTGGATTATAAGATCATCAGAAAGTGAAGAAAATCATCCTCCATATCGTCATCTGTTTATCGATGGGCCGTTTATCCGCACAGTTCGACAGCCTGCAGCAGATGTCCCTTTTGATTGCCGGAAATTTTGTGGATTTCCAGGTGGACAACCTGGGCAACCTGTTTGTATTAACACCCGATAACCAGTTAAAAAAATACAATGCATCCGGGGATTCTCTGGGTGTTTTTAACGATGTCAGGCGATACGGGAAACTTGCCTATATCGATGTGAGTAACCCGCTTAAGGTTCTTCTGTTTTACCAGGAATTTGGTACCATCGTGATGCTGGACAGGTTTTTGAATAATGTCAACAGCCTCGATCTCCGGCAACTGGGTTTTTACCAGGTAACCTGTATCGGGCTGGCTTACGATAATAATATCTGGGTATATGATGCACTCGCGGGCAAACTGAATAAAATTTCCGGCGACGGTACGCTGCTCAATCAGACCAATGATATCCGCCCTTTTACGGATTCGGTACCTGACCCGGATTTGCTGATTGACCAGGGTGGACTGGTCTATTTATTTGATCCTCAAAAAGGAGCTTTTGTTTTCGATCATTATGGCGGGTATCAAAAACTCATTCCCTTAAAAAACTGGCGCTATTTTACTGTAATCAATAAAACCATGCTTGGATGGAACGGGCATGAGTTTCTGAAATACGAGGTTAAAATGCAGACGGAAGAAAAAAAACAGATACCGGCCTATTTTTTACCGGCTGTTAAGATCATCTTTATGCCCGATTTTCTGTATGTATTGAAAACAGACGGCATTCATGTATATAAGAACTGATCCTTATGAATGAATTCTGGAACCAAATCGTATTCGATAACCCGCTTAAAAAATATCTCTTTGTTTTAATAGCGATTGTCCTCGGCATTCTGCTCAGACGGATCATCTCCCGTTATATCGCTGGCCTGTTATTCCGGGCCGCCGCCGCACTGGATATAGGAATTGATAAGAATTCATTCGTTAAACTGCTTCTGGATCCTCTTGAAATTTTCCTCATAGCTTTCATTGCCATTGTCGGCATGGATAAACTGCGGTTTCCATCGGCATTGGAATTTGAAATATTTGAAGTTTCCTTTAAATCCATCGTGCACGGACTGGCCAAAACGATTCTCATCGTCGTTTTTATCTGGTTGCTGCTGCGAACCATTGATTTTATCAGTCTGCTGCTCAAGGAAAAAGCCCGTCTTTCCGGCGGGATCAAGGATCATCAGCTCGTGGTTTTTTTCAGGGACTTCCTGAAAGTAGTCGTCGCCATCATCGGGGTCCTGATGGTATTGGGTATGGCTTTCGGCTTTGAGGTGAGTAAATTATGGACGGGCCTGGGTATTGCCGGCGCTGCACTGGCTTTGTCAACCAAAGAAAGTATTGAAAACCTGATCGCCTCCTTCATAATTTTCTTTGATAAGCCATTTATGGCAGGGGATGTTGTCAAAGTAAATCTGATCTCGGGAACTGTTGAAAAAATCGGTCTGCGCAGCACGCGGATCCGGACAGATCTGAAAACCTATGTTACCGTTCCGAATAAACAAATGGTTGACAGTATCGTGGATAATCTGACCCTCCGCACGTACCGTAAAGCTGAGATCCGTCTTCAGATTGATTCCTCCACCCCGGCTGAGGCCATTCATTCATTTATTGAAGACAGCCGTAAACTATTAACTGACAAATCATTCATCAGTGATGCAACCGTATTTTTTATGGATATTTCCGGCACATCTTTTCAGATTAATATCGATTATTTTACAACGCCCATTCCCCTGGTGGAATTCAATGAGATCAGGCAAAAACTGAATCTGGAGATTTTAAATCTGATGGAAAACAGAAAGATCCTGATTGCGGGATCGGGGATGACAGTGAAATTAGAAAAGATGAAAGAATGAAAAATTCAATTTTTAGTATTTTACTCTTTCAATTTTACAAATTATCTAAGGTTCGCTTTCATCTCAAGGAAAAACCTTTTGATTTCTTCAAGTTTCCTGATGGTTTCAAATTTTTCTTCAGCCTTTGAATTATTCTTGAGGAAATCCTTGGCGCCTTCGATGGTGTATTTACGCTGGCGGAGGAGGTGATAGATCAGGTGAAGATTTTTAATATCAACGGGCCGGAAATAACGGTCGCCCTTTTTATTTTTTTTAGGCTGAAGTATACTGAATTCAGCTTCCCAGAAACGAAGCAGGGATTGGTTTACGCGAAACATATCCGCTACCTCACCCATGGAATAGTAGAGTTTCTGAAACAGGATCTCATCCTCCGGGATCTGGATCAGGTCAGCTTCTTCGGATATCTGCCGGATAGATTTTCTGCCCCTGCCGGATTTGAGTTTCTGAACCGGTTCCGTAGATTTTATTTCCCCGGAAGGTTCTTCCGGTTTGATTTCAGCAACGGGAGTGGCAAGGATTTCTGACACAGGTTCTGCAGGTACTTCAGTTGCTGCGTCGGGCTCCGTTGATTTCAGCTTTTTAATGCGGATACCAACATTTACCGGTTGATCTCCCTTTACAGGTTGAATTTCCTGCAAATCCTGAGGCAGGGTTGATTCTTCGGCAAATTTCATGGAGATCTGGGAGAACGTTGTCATGCTGAATCAAAAATAACAAAAACTATTCCGAAACAGTCTAAAGTTCACCGAAAAAAAACTTAATCAAAGCTCTGATTGCTGGATGAAGCTAATTTTAAGAGTCGGTCGTATTGTTCCGGAGTGATATCATTGTAAAAATAATACACAGGGTCAACGGGTTCGCCATTGCGATGCACTTCATAATGGCAATGGGGCCCGGTGCTCTTACCCGTGCTGCCGACCCAGCCGATCACTTCACCTCTTTTCACCTTTTCGCCCGGATGCACTTTAACTTTAAACATGTGGCCAAACAACGTTGCGTAACCGTATCCGTTGTGGATCACTACATGGTTTCCATAACCGTTCCCTGTATTCCCGGCCGTTTCAACCGTCCCGTTGGCGGTGGCATAAATCGGCGTGCCCAGGGGAGCGGCAAAGTCAAGTCCTGCATGGAATTTTGTTGTTTTATAAACAGGGTCCACCCGGTATCCAAAACCTGAAGCAATTCTTTTGAGATCTTTATTACTTACCGGCTGTATGGCAGGAGTGCAGGCCAGCAGCTGTTCCTTATTTTTAATAAAACCATTGATTTCATCATAAGATTTCGATTGCGCGAGGATCCTGGACGAAAGACCGGCCAGTGACTTGGCAATGGAGCTGGCCAGGTTTTCCTGGTCCATTCCCTGAACCAGTTGAAATTCCTGCTGCTTGGCCATGGATTTTGCCCGGGCACTGTCCGGGATCGGGTTGGCTTCAAAAATGGCGCGGTAGACTTCATTGTCCCTGGTTTCCAGTCCGACGATCTGCTCCTGCATTTTTTTCGCCTGTTCATTGAGTACAAAATAATTGTCCTTCAAGGCTTCATTGGTCTGCATCAGTCGTTTTTCATTTGCAGAAGGAAAATAGCGGTAGGCAAGCGATACCAGGATCAGGGCCGTGACGATGGAGGCGGATAAAAAGCCCAGAATACGCAGCAGGGTTACCCGTAAAGGGGTTTCCAGTTTTTCGTACCGGAGGGTATTGGTATTATAGTAATATTTGATCTTTTTCATGCAGTCCGATGATACCGGCTCTCTGTTTACGGAGTGGACGCAGTACCTTTGCAGCGCCTGATTAATTACGCAAGTGTACTAATTATTATCCTTTTATAAAATCCGATTTAAAGATTGTCTGTTAAAATATGATGGGAAGCGCTGAGATACGGGATAAATTTCTGGATTTTTTCAAATCCAAAGCACATGTCATTGTGCCTTCTGCCCCGATTGTAACCAAAAATGATCCGACCCTATTATTTACCAATGCGGGGATGAATCAGTTCAAGGATTATTTCCTGGGAAA
>DHWT01000176.1:0-4092 GCA_002413325.1 Chitinophagaceae bacterium UBA5175
AAACAAATGTGGAAGAGCCCCAATGGAACCATCCGTAATATTCTGGATGGTACCGTTTTCCGGGAACCCATTGTGATTAAAAATATCCCCCGCCTGGTAACGAACTGGACTGCCCCTATCATCGTAGGCAGGCATGCCTTCGGGGATCAGTACCGGGCCACGGATACGGTGATCAAAGGAAAGGGAAAACTGACCATGACATTTACACCCTCTGACGGCAGCCAGCCACAGGTGTTTGAAGTATATGATTTTAAAGGAGACGGTGTGGCACTGGCCATGTATAATACGGATGAAAGTATCCGCGGATTTGCCAGAAGCTGTTTCAATATGGCCCTAAGCAAAAAATGGCCGCTCTATCTTTCCACCAAAAACACCATCCTTAAAAAATACGATGGCCGATTCAAGGATATCTTTGAAGAAATATACCAGCAGGAATTCAAACAGAAATTTAAAGAAGCAAATATTACCTACGAACACCGTCTCATCGATGATATGGTGGCCAGTGCGCTGAAATGGAACGGGAATTTTGTATGGGCTTGTAAAAATTATGACGGCGACGTGCAGAGTGATACAATAGCCCAGGGTTTTGGTTCATTGGGACTAATGACTTCCGTACTGATCACACCCGACGGAAAAATTATGGAAGCGGAAGCAGCCCACGGAACCGTTACACGCCATTACCGCGACCACCAGGCTGGTAAACCGACTTCCACCAACCCGATCGCTTCCATATTTGCCTGGACCCGCGGACTCGCTTTCAGGGGGAAACTGGACGGGAATCCAGAACTCATCCGGTTTTGTGAAAACCTGGAACAGGTATGTATAGAAACCGTGGAAAGTGGAAAAATGACCAAGGACCTGGCGATATGCCTGCACGGAAATAAAGTGACCGCCGGAAAGGATTATCTGAATACCGAGGAGTTCCTGGACGCGATCGACCAGAACCTCAGGAAAAAAATCGGCTAAAATAAAAGCCATCTCTTTTTACCGGACCGGTTATACCCGGAACCGGAAAAAAGAGATGGCCATTCTCTAACGATTGCTTACCTGAAAAATTAATTATTTCTTCACAGAGTCAACCTTAGCCTTCAGGCTGTCTTTAGCTGCAGTTGCTGCAGAATCAATTGTAGCTTTAGCTGAATCAACAACAGCAGTTACGCTATCAGTTGCAGCTTTTACTGTAGAATCTACCTTAGATTCAGTGCTGGAAGAACTGTTACAGGCTGCGAAAGAGCCGATTGCTAATACCAACAAAAGTTTTTTCATTGTTATGTGTTTGTTTGTGAATGATTTCTAGTTAATACAGGGATTGAAAAAAAGTAACCTCTTTCCGGTCCCCTTATCGGAAATATTTTTTTTATAACTATGTAACTCAT
The DNA here is from genome assembly GCA_002413325.1 of Chitinophagaceae bacterium UBA5175. GTDB lineage: Bacteria > Bacteroidota > Bacteroidia > Chitinophagales > Chitinophagaceae > Puia. The sequence continues at coordinate 1,377 of DHWT01000176.1, forward strand.
TGTATTATAATTAATTATTATACCATTTTGGCCGGAATCCCAAAATGAATGTTTTAAAAAATAGGGGTCTGCCTGTTTTTTTATCTTTTCCATTTTTCATTGGGTTACGATTCTTTACTTTCAGTATTAAATAAAGCACTGCGTGACAACGGACAGTAATGAACAAGCGTTATTGAAGGGACTGGCGGCGAATGACCGGATTGCCATTGAGACCATTTACCGGGTTCATTACAGCATGGTCCAGACCCTGGTCATCAACAATAGCGGTACATCAGACGACGCACGGGATATTTTTCAGGAGGCCATGATCGTTTTATACGAAAAAGCCAAATCCGGGAGTTTTGAACTGCATGCGCAGTTGAAAACTTATATCTATGCTGTGTGCCGGCGCCTGTGGTTGAAAAAGCTCCTGGTGAACCAGCGGTTCTCCGGAGATCTGGCCAATGCACCGGAAACGATTGCGACTGAGGAAGACATAGAAATGTATGAACACCGGACCCGCGATTTTGAACTGATGGAGCAGGCCCTGCAGCATCTCGGGGAACCCTGTAAAGAACTCCTGGAGAGTTACTATCTCCGGAAAAAAAATATGTCAGAGATTGCAATGGAGTTTGGTTATACGAATGCAGACAATGCGAAGAATCAGAAGTACAAGTGCCTGATGCGGTTGAAAAAAATATTCTTCGGACATTATAATAATAACACCTTATAAACGAAGGAAATGGACGAGCGGCTGATTTTGGAATCTATCGAAAGGTATATCCGTGGTGAAATGCTTCCGGAAGAAAGGAAATTCTTTGAAGAACTCAGGAAATCAAATCCGGGCATCGACCAGATGGTGGTTGAACATACCGTTTTCCTGCACCTGATGGAAAAATACGGTGACCGGAAAAATATAAAGTCCACACTGCAGGATGTTCACAATGAACTTTTTGATACAGGCCAGATCAGGCAAACCCAGGAAACCCGGGTTCGCCGTCTCTGGCTGAAATACCGAAAAACGGTAGCAGTAGCTGCTTCAATTGCAGGTATCACCGCGCTATCCATCAGCAGCATTACGTCATACTTCGCACCCAGAAGGCCAAACACCCAGGTGCAGGAATTATACCGGGAAGTTTCCAGGCTGGTTCAGGGCCAGAAATCCATAAATGAGCGGCTTAACAGTAAGGCACCGGTAAAAGGACCCGTTGAAACCGAATTTAAGGGGGGCACCGGGTTTATGATTGACACGAAGGGATATATTGTTACCAATGCACACGTGATCGGCAATTCAACTGTGGTGATTGTACAGAATAATAAAGGACAGGAATTCAACACAAAGATTGCTTATATAGATCCCGCTGCCGACCTGGCTTTTTTGAAGATCGTGGATAGCGATTATAAAGCGCCCGCTGTCCTGCCTTACGCGATCAGCAAAGGCAATATTGAACTGGGTGAAGCCATTTTTACTCTCGGCTATCCAAGAGATGAAATCGTTTATGGTGAAGGTTACCTGAGTGCAAAAACCGGTTATCGCGGAGATACCCTGACCTGCCAGATCGCTGTAGCGGCAAACCCGGGAAATAGCGGGGGGCCCGTTCTGGATAAAAACGGCGAAGTAATAGGCGTCCTGAGTAACCGCCAGTTACAGGCTCAGGGAGCGGTGTTTGCCATCCGGTCAAAAAATATTTACATGATACTGGATGAAATGAAATCAGATTCCAGTCTGGCTGCGATCCATCTGACACAAACGTCGAGCGTAAAAAACCTGGACCGGCTGCAGCAGATCAAAAAAATTCAGGAATTTATCTACCTGGTAAAAAGTTATTGAATAGTGGTTCAAGTTTAATTATAAACATCCGTTATTGACAATGAACCATTAATATAGTTTATTGGGATAAGCCCCGGATGCAATCAATTTATTGAGACTTTCCTGAACCGATGGCGCATCTTCCTTATAGGTAACCCCGAACCAGCTGGAAGCAGTGGGAATGATTTTGATCTGCCCCCTTTCTTCATGAATAAAACGGTCCCCGATAATCGGAATAAAGAATTCTGATTTCGGATCCTGCCCGCTTTTTGCAAGAAATTCGCGGAAGATCTTTTCTATGAACGGGAATACAGAAGGATCAAAACACCAGAAATTCATAGAGACTTTTGCATTATCGGGGACCTGAAAGGTTTTGCCCCCTTCCTCATAGGTAATTCTCCCATTTTCATTCCGGTAGATTTTGGTCCTTTCATATATGGATACCAGGTTGTTATTACCATCCACCTCACAAACACCCCGGCTCACAGAACCATTTTCTGAAAGTGTTTTAGCGAGATCATAACCGATAATGCTGTAAGTAGAAGGATTACAGCCGGTCGTCAGGAACTGGTGGGCTTTTTCAAAAGCATCCCTTCCATAGAAATCATCTGCATTGATGACAGCGAAATGTTCATGGATGGCGGGTTTCGCGCAAAGAACGGCATGGGCAGTTCCCCAGGGTTTGACCCGGCCTGCCGGCGGGGTATACCCTTCCAGGTAAGATCCCATTTCCTGATTAACGTAAGCGATCTCCACTTTTTGACCCCATTTTGGTTCGAATATATTTTTGAAATCATTCGCAAAATCCTTCCGGATGATGAACACGATTTTCCTGAAGCCGCTCCGGATCGCATCATAAATGGAATAATCCATGATCGTTTCCCCGGAAGGGCCGAATGACTGAATCTGCTTCATACTTCCATAACG
>DHWT01000176.1:4409-8084 GCA_002413325.1 Chitinophagaceae bacterium UBA5175
ATGCGAGGCGAAATTAATTAATAAACATAAAAGGGCATAAGATTTATCGTGGTCAACCTGACACCTGACTTGAACAATATCAGCCTGGATCCCTGGGATCTAAACACATTTCGTGAAAATGAATTGCAGGCAACCGTATGCAGGCTGGATAAAATCCACCCTGAAATTTCCGGTAACAAGTGGTTTAAATTAAAATATTACCTGGAGCGGGCCAGGAAGGAAAACAAACAAAAACTCATCAGTTTCGGGGGCGCATATTCCAATCACCTGATTGCCCTTGCCGCTGCTGCGGACATGAATGGTTACTCTTCCACAGGTATGATCCGGGGAGAAGAACCCATCCGATTGTCACATACCCTGCTCGCCGCAAAAAATTATGGAATGGAACTGAGGTTTCTAAGCCGCATGGCTTACAACCGGAAAAAAAATTCCGTCCAATCCGTTGAGGAAGAAGCAACGGATCCGGATGCACTCCTGATTCCGGAAGGCGGCGCGGGAGCCGAAGGGGTCCGGGGTGCAGAAGAAATTTTATCCGGAATACCGGCCGGCGGATATACCCATATATGCTGCGCAGCCGGCACCGGCACGATGCTGGCGGGACTCATCAACAGTGCCGGACCGGACCAGAAAATAATCGGGGTATCTGTACTGAAAGGAACACGGGATTTTGAACCACTGAACAGGGCATGGATAAAAAATCAGGCATATCTGCAACGGGTTGAAATGATCCATGAATATCATTTTGGAGGATATGCAAAACCCGCGAAATCCCTGATTGATTTTATGAACCGGACCTATCAGGAATCAGGGATTCCGACCGATTTCGTTTATACGGGCAAACTCTTGTTTGCTATTGCAGGCATGGCAGCCAGTCACGCATTTCCGGCAGGAAGCCGGATACTGGTTTTGCATAGCGGCGGTCTCCAGGGCAACCTTTCCCTCCCTCCGGGGCTGCTCCAGTTTTAAGAGGCCAAAAAGGGTGCTTCCCTTATCTTTGCCGGGATCTGAGATTAAAGTTACGTTCGTGCCATGCGTCTTTTTTTTGCACTGTTTTTATTTTCCGCTTTTATCCTGCCCTATGCCAATGCACAGGATACCCTGCCTGGTTTTACAGCCTCTCTCAAATCCAACGGGAAGGTCCTGATCAGCTGGCGGAATGCTTACCCGTCGATCAACCAGATCAGCATTCAAAGATCAACCGATAGTCTCCGCAATTTTACAACCCTCCTGACTGTCCCGGATCCGCATATACCGGAAAACGGTTTTGTAGACAACAAGCCAGGTAGTTCCAAAATGTTCTATCGGATCTTTATTCTGTTTCCGAACAGCAAATACATTTTTACCAAATCCAGGAGGGCAGTATCTGAACCGGCAGAAAAACCCATAGCTTTTGTGAAACCGGTTACCAGGAATAAAACAAAAACCCAAACCCTTATTCCAACTGAAAAACAAATAACCATACCCGGGAATCAGGTAAAAATGATACTGGTTAAACCGGTGGAAGCGGAAGAAGAATACATGATCCTTCCGAAAATAGACAATTCAAGGATTTTTTATATGATGGAAACCCCCGCCATAAAAAAACCAAATGTAAATAACCCGGGAAAAATAAAGGCCCCTACCATTGAAGTGGAAAAAACATTATTTGTAAAAAGAAGGGATACCGTGATCATGCAACTGTCAGGCAAACAGGTAGTCCGGTTCAGCGATTCCCTGATAAAACAAACAAAAGACACTTTATTATTTGTAAATGCGGATACCCTGCAGATCAAACCATTTGCAGAGGTATACAGGGAACCCAGGGAAGAGTACAAAATATCAGGTTATGTTTTTACAACGAAAGATGGCAATGTGAACATTGCCCTGGCAGATTGCAACCGTAAGAAATATTTTGTTACGTTTTATGACACGGATAATACACCGGTTTTGGAGGTGAAAGATATTAAGGACCCCATACTGATCATCGACAAAACCAATTTTGGTCATGCCGGCTGGTTCCGCTTCGAATTGTATGAGGATGGAAAGTTGAAGGAAAAAAACAAACTTTTAATTCCGAGGGAATAATTATCGGTCATCTGCCCGTGATCAGGCTTTAACCGTGGATTCCTCCATTGCAAAAAGTTCAGCTTCAAAAACTTCTTCGAATTGTTCTTTTAGTTTCTCCTTTACCTCTGTCAGAGGGATATTACGGCCTAATTCGCGGGCCAGGGAAGTAACCTGTTTATTTTTGATGCCACAGGGAATAATCCCATCAAAATACCGCAGGTCTGTGTTGATATTGAATGCAAAGCCATGCATGGTGATCCACCGGCTGCAGCGAACGCCGAAAGCGGCAATTTTCCTTTCTTTGCCTTTCGTTCCCGGTTCTATCCAGACGCCGGTTTCCCCGCTTGATCTTTCTCCCCGGATTCCATATTCCGCCAGAGTCCTGATAATCACTTCTTCCAGGTTACGAAGGTATTTGCCAATATCAGTTCCGAATTTTTCAAGGTCCAGGATCGGGTAACCGACAATCTGTTCCGGGCCGTGAAATGTAATATCGCCTCCGCGGTTTGTTTTTACAAAAAGAATACCGCGATCCTGCAATTCTTCTTCGCCCAATAATACATTTTCCTCATGTCCTGTTTTACCCAGCGTGTAAACGGGGGGATGTTCTACGAAAAGAAGGTAATTGGTGGTTGCATTTTTCTGCTGCTTCTGCTGGGAAGAATAATAGCGGGTTTTGATATCCACATTTTGTTTCAGCAGCCATTCCTGGTATTCCCAGGCTTCCGTATATCCCATTATGCCCAGATCCCTGAAAAAAACGGGTTGTTTTTGCATCAGGCAAATTTAGGCTTTTAAGCTGAAGGCATAAAGCGCCTGGCGCAGCGCCTGAATTCAACGGATCCTAAAAAAGCCTTGATCCTTGGGCTTTAAGCTTAACAATGTAATTTTGCGAATGCCCGATAAATCAACAGGATCTGAAAAAAGGGATCCGGAAAACGCAGATCCGGTGCAGGAGGGAATAACCGGCTCCGGTGCAGGGATTCTGCTGAATGGAGAGGAAGGGGAGGAATTTTCTGACGTTTTGTATGAACGTATGAACCTCGTGGTCGACAAAGGCCAGGAACCCATGCGACTGGATAAATTCCTAACGGCACGCATCGAAAATATTTCCCGGAATAAAGTGCAGCAGGCCATTGATGGTGGCCGGGTGCTCGTGAATAACAAAACGGCCTCTGCCAATTATAAGATCCGACCGGGGGACAATATCGTCTGCTTTTCCGACAGGCAGGTGGTGGGCGAGGAAATAATTCCCGAGAAAATGCCGCTGAATATTTTTTATGAAGATGATGAGGTTCTCATCATCAATAAACCACCCGGTCTCGTTGTCCATCCGGCTCTTGGTAATTATACAGGTACTCTCATCAATGGTGTCGCTTATTACCTGCAGGAAAAAAATCATTCCCTTTCTGAAGAAACATTACCCCGGTTCGGGCTGGTCCACCGGATCGATAAAAACACCAGCGGACTCCTGGTACTGGCCAAAACGGGCCGTGCCGTGGCAAGTCTCGCAAAACAGTTCTTCGATCATACCGTTAAGCGCCGGTATATTGCCTTGGTCTGGGGCGATCTGCAGGAAAACCAGGGAACCATCATTGCCCATGTGGGCCGTCACCAGCGGTTCCGGAA
>DHWT01000042.1 GCA_002413325.1 Chitinophagaceae bacterium UBA5175
GTTGTCTTTTTTTTGTGCGACTGAATCCTGCTGGCTGAATCCTTTCACTCCCAGGCATAGCAGCGCCATAAGGGTCATTAACTTTTTCATGATCTTTCGAATTTTTTAGTAGCTGAATTGAAAAACACTCACGCGCAGTTTTTTTGTATTACTCGCTGTTGCCTCCGCGGGGGCGCGTCTGGTTATTTTTTTAAAGAACCCCGTGATGGCTTTATTCCGGTCATTCAGCGCGAGCACACTGATGGCATCATCCGTTTGTATATCCGGCTCATTCACATAATCGTTTCCGGCCAAATGGCTTGTACCCTCAGATGTCAGCGCGAGGGTCTGCGTTCCGGTCAGTGCGGCTGTTTGTCCGGGAACCGTTCCTGCCCTGCTTCCGGCAATCTCCGGTTCCAGTGAAGTATTTGATTTATGTGCAGCTGCATAAAATTCCCCGGATACCGGATCCGTTTGGTCGTTTACCAGATCCCGGTTTCCCCGACCTGTTGGATCCTGCCGGTCCTTGATCCCCGGATCCGAAACGATTTGCTTCGACGTTTTGTTCCCGTAGGCCGTGTTCCCCGGATCTGAAACGATTTGCTTCGATTCGTTGTTCCGATTGGTCGTGTTCAGCGGATGCAGGTTTTCCGTATTGAAGGCCTGACCGCTCCGGGTGGAAAGACTTTTATTTTCCGCGAGGGCCTTTTTCCGGTTCTGATTTGCAGGACTGTTATTTTCTTTAGTCATCTCCGGTTTAATCTGAGTTACCGCTGCGGCATTTTCCGGACCCTGTTTTGCAACTTCGTGATCCTCCTTCAAAGAAGCTACCTGATTCTTTTTCAAGGGAACCTTACCTGAATTTGCCTTCCCGCTGCCAGCTGTTTCCACACCATGATTTTTTAAAACCAGGGTCGCCATAAACCAGCTGCCCGCCAGGAGCAGGGCGATGACAGCAGCCCGGCGCATCCAGTACACCGGAATGACCCGCCTCTTTTCTTCTTTGCGGAGAAGAGACTCTTTCTGATCAAATAAAATATCCGCGGGCTGCAGAATGGTCTGTTGCAAAAGGACAAATTCCCTTTGCAGATCCGAATGCACACTCAGAAACTTTTCCACAGCCAGCCTGTCTGCCAGCGGGAGCTCGCCATCGAGGTAAAGCAGGAAATAAGTTTCGTAATTATTCCGGTTGATGTCCATAGCTACAATCTTTAAAGTACATTTTCAACACTAACCAGCCATTCTTTCAGTTGTAACCGGGCGCGGTGCAGGGTAACTTTTACCTGTGTTGCGTTTAATCCGGTGATTTCTGCGATCTCTTCATAGGAATATCCTTCATAATCTTTGAGAAGCACCAGGGAACGCTGTCTTTCATTGAGCCGGTTCAGCGCTTTTTCCAAAACTTCCTTCAGATTCGGGGAATTCCCGGATACGGCCTGCAGCTGATCCGGTAAATGGTCCCGGTATTCCATCCGGCTGTTTTTCCTGTTCTGATCGATCATTTTATGGTAAGCAATCGTGAACAGGTAGGATTTGCTTTTCACAACCTGCACTTTTGCCCGGTGTTCCCATAGTTTTTCATAGGATGACTGTACCAGGTCGCGCGCGTCTTCCACCTGCCGGGTAGATTTCAGCATGAACCGGTAAAGTCCGTCTGCATATAACTTCACACAGTCATTATAGTCCTCCGCCGTCATAAGCCATTACCGGTTGTTTTCGTCATTTGTAATACGGTTGACTCTCCAAAAAGTTACAAAGCTTACCTTTATTGAGATAAAAATTTTCTTATGCATGAGCTTTTTGTGAACCGGGTATCGGCGCAGCTGGAGGAAATCCGTGCCGCCGGCTTATTCAAGACTGAACGCGTCATCAGCAGTGAACAGGGCGCAGAAATCATCGTCAACGGGCGGAAGGTGCTGAATTTCTGCGCGAATAACTACCTGGGGCTTTCTGCCCATCCCCGTGTGATCGAGGCGGCGCATAAAACGCTGGACCGGCGGGGATACGGGTTGAGCAGTGTGCGTTTTATCTGCGGAACCCAGGATATACATAAGGAGCTGGAAGAAAAGCTTTCCGAATTTCTGGGAACAGAAGACACCATATTATATGTAGCCGCGTTTGACGCCAACGGGGGTGTTTTTGAACCCCTGTTCGGGGAATCCGATGCCATTATTTCGGATGAACTCAACCATGCTTCCATCATTGACGGGGTTCGACTATGCAAGGCCCGCCGCCTGCGTTACAAACACAATGATATGGCAGACCTGGAAGAACAGCTGAAACAGGCGGCTGATTGCCGGGACCGCATCATTGTGACCGACGGATCATTCAGTATGGACGGCACCATCGCCCGGCTCGACCGGATTTGCGACCTGGCCGACCAATACGGGGCCATTGTGATGAGTGACGAATCCCATTCTTCCGGTTTTCTCGGAAAAACGGGCCGGGGCACACATGAATACCGGGGCGTGATGGGCCGGGTGGATATCATTACCGGTACGCTGGGCAAGGCCCTGGGGGGCGCGAATGGCGGATTTACCAGCGGCAGGAGAGAGATTATCGAAATGCTGCGTCAGAGAAGCCGTCCTTACCTGTTCTCTAATAGTCTCGCCCCTTCCATCGTCGGTGCGTCCCTGGTGGTCCTGGACATGCTGAAACAGGATACGGGCCTGCGGGATAAACTGGAAGCGAATACAAAATATTTCAGGGCTAAAATGACGGAAGCCGGTTTTGATATCAAACCCGGTGATCACCCGATCGTACCCATCATGCTTTATGATGCGGTAGTTGCCCAGGAGTTCGCCGCCAAACTGCTCGATGAAGGAATTTATGTGATCGGATTTTTCTTCCCGGTGGTACCCAAGGGGCTTGCCCGCATCCGCGTCCAGCTCAGCGCGG
>DHWT01000263.1:0-353 GCA_002413325.1 Chitinophagaceae bacterium UBA5175
TATTGCCGGTAACGGTTTTCACGATACCTGCATTGGTGCCAATGAGTTCTTCGCGGGTCATACCGGGTTTACGCGGTAAGCCGGAAGTAATGACCACCACGTTGCTGCCGGCCGTTTTGGAATAGTCATTGGTGCTGCCGGTAATACGGGTGTCAAAACCCAGTAAAGTGGCGGATTGCATCATATCCTGGGCCTTTCCTTCCGCCAATCCTTCCTTGATATCAAGAATTACGAGTTCTTCTGCGAGTTCTTTACGGGCAATGTTATCAGCACAGGTTGCACCTACGGCGCCTGCACCTACTACGGTAACTTTCATCTGAATGTATTTAAGATGTTTTAGGATGCTTTTGAAG
>DHWT01000263.1:715-3228 GCA_002413325.1 Chitinophagaceae bacterium UBA5175
AAACGGGTGATAAACTGTCCCTTCTTATCATAGAGGGCCATGAAAGGAAGGCTCTGCATCCGGTAATAGGGCGGCAGCAAGTATTTTTCATCCCGGCCCATCAGGATATTGGAGTGGTCCGCCACCCGGTAATAATTATAGAAAGATTTCATTTCCTCAAACGGCTGATAGGTGGCCATTACAATTTCGATGTCTTTGAACCGGCTGAAATCAGCCAGCATATCCTGCATCTGGTGTTTACAGTGCTCGCATTCGGGGCTGAAAAACATGAGCAGAACCCTGTGGTTTTTTTTTATATCATCTTTCGTAAAAACATGCACGCTGTCGGCCTTCAGCAGCCTGAAGGGGGGCAGGCCGGGATTTTTCAGATAAGGCGCTTCTGCAACACTGACCGGGTTTTGCGCCCGTACGGAAAGCAGGAAAAAAAGACACAGAATCGCAATCAGAACTCTCTTCATAGCGGATTTTTTGATAAAAATAATGAAAATACGGGAAGCCCGTAATTTGAAAAAGGGGGCTTCTTTGTGCAGAAGTTGAAAAACCATTAGTTTTGTCGCCCTTTAAGGCCGATAATTAATAATCATTCATGGCAAATACAGCAGACATCAGCCGCGGACTCATTATCAAACTCGATGGCAGTCTCTATTCAGTGGTGGACTTTGGTGAAAACAAAACAGCCCGGGCCGCCGCCAAAGTATGGGCCAAGCTGAAAGGGGTTGATAATAACCGCAGTATTGAAAAGACCTGGAACAGTGGCGACAGTATTTATCCTGTGCGCGTGGAACGTAAGGATTACCAGTTTTTGTATAAGGACGATTCGGGTTATAATTTCATGGATACGGAATCCTTTGAACAGGTGGCCCTGCAGGAAAACCTGGTGGATGCGCCCCAGTTTCTCAAGGATGGCCAGGAGGTTACGGTATTGATGAACACGGAAACAGATACGCCCATGGGCGTGGAACTCCCCGATAAAATCGTATTGAAAGTGACCTATTCAGAACCGGGCATGAAAGGAGATACGGCTACCCGCACGCTCAAACCAGCCAAGGTGGAAACGGGTGCAACGGTAAACGTTCCGCTTTTTGTGAATGAAGGCGAATTGATACGGATCAATACAAAAACCGGCGAATATGTTGAAAGGGTGAAAGAATAACACTTATCTTAGACTTCCTTTTTAATAAGTAAACGCCATAACTGATGGATTTTAAACAGATTCAGGAGTTGATCAAGCTGATCAACAAATCGAATATCGGTGAAGTAACGATTGAAGAAAAGGGATTTAAAATTACTGTAAAGCAAAAAGAGGAACATATCCAGCATGTTGTGGCTGCACCGTTTCAGCCACAAACACCGGCCCCCCAGTATACGCCACCGGCAGCCCAGGCCTCGGCAGGAGGTAATACCCAGCCAGCGGAAATAAGCAGGCCAAAAACGGCAGAAACCCCTGCTGATAACCTCATCACCATTAAAAGCCCGATGATCGGTACATTTTATCGCAGCGCAGCTCCGGATAAACCCGCTTTTGTTAATGTAGGTGACGAAACGGAACCGGGCAAAGTGGTTTGCATCATTGAGGCCATGAAATTATTTAATGAGATCGAGAGTGAGGTGAAAGGGAAGATTGTGAAAGTACTTGTTGAAGATGCTTCGCCGGTGGAGTTTGACCAACCGCTTTTCCTTGTAGATCCCAGTTAATTTGAGAATTTGTTAATTCGGGAATTTGAGAATGTTTTTGAACGCATTTTCTTTTCCTCTTATTTTCAAATTCCCGGATTTTCAAATCCCCAAATTTCTAAAAAACCCAATGTTCAAGAAAATATTAATTGCAAACCGCGGAGAAATTGCTTTAAGGGTAATCAGGACCTGTCGTGAGATGGGCATTAAGACCGTGGCTGTTTACTCCACGGCGGATAAAGACAGCCTGCACGTGCGATTTGCTGATGAAGCCGTTTGTATCGGCAAACCCGCCAGCGCAGATTCCTACCTGAATATACCCCATATCATGGCGGCTGCTGAAATTACCAATGCGGATGCCATCCATCCGGGATATGGTTTCCTGGCAGAAAATGCCCGTTTTGCAGAAATCTGCGGTGAGCATGGAATTAAATTTATCGGGCCCACAGCTGCCATGATCAATTCCATGGGGGATAAGATCACCGCCAAAGAAACCATGATCCGGGCCGGCGTTCCGGTCGTTCCCGGCGGGGGCGGGTTGCTGGAAAGTGTTGATCATGCCAAGGGCGTCGCATACGAAATCGGCTACCCGGTGATCCTCAAAGCCACTGCCGGCGGAGGAGGTAAGGGTATGCGCGTGGTCTGGAATGAATCGGAACTGGAACGCGCCTTTGATTCTGCCAAGGCGGAGGCCGGCGCTTCTTTCAAGAACGACGGTATCTACATGGAAAAATTTGTTGAGGAGCCGCGGCATATTGAAATCCAGGTAGCCGGCGACCAGTACGGTACGGTTTGCCACCTGAGCGAACGGGACTGCTCCATCCAGCGCCGCCACCAGA
>DHWT01000263.1:3462-11524 GCA_002413325.1 Chitinophagaceae bacterium UBA5175
TCCATCCAGCGCCGCCACCAGAAACTGGTTGAAGAATCCCCGTCCCCGTTTATGACGCGCGAGCTGCGGTATAAAATGGGGGAAGCTGCCATCAAAGCTGCTTCGGCCATTCATTATGAAAGTGTGGGAACCATTGAATTCCTGGTGGACAAAAACCGGAATTTCTATTTTATGGAAATGAATACGCGCATCCAGGTGGAGCATTGTGTAACGGAGGAAGTGGTGAATTTCGACCTGATCAAGGAGCAGATAAAAATTGCCGCCGGTGAAACCATCAGCGGTGTCAATTATGAGCCCCAGGGTCATGCCATCGAATGCCGTATCAATGCCGAAGATCCCTATAATGATTTTCGCCCCTCTCCCGGAAAAATAACCACCCTGCACCAGCCCGGCGGCCATGGGATCCGTGTGGATTCGCATGCCTATGCCGGTTATACCATTCCGCCCTATTACGATTCCATGATAGCCAAGATCATTTCCGTGGCCAGAACACGCAGTGAAGCGATAGATACCATGCACCGCGCACTCACTGAATACGTGATCGAGGGAATTAAGACCACCATTCCTTTTCACCTGCAGCTCATGAAGGATGAAAATTTCCGAAGCGGGAATTTCAATACCAAATTTCTGGAAGGTTTTAAAATGAAGTGATTTTAAGCTGAACGCGTAACGCGTAACGCCTAACGCGTAACGCCTAACGCCTAACGCCTAACGCTGAACGCTTTTTTTGGAAGTGTCTCAGTTTCGATAATTTTTGACTGATGACTGAATCCCATGTTCAAATTTCTGCATCTTAACCTTAACAGAAAGGCTAATTAGAGGAACCGGCGAACCAATTCCTTTGAATCCAGGCTCCCTTTTATCAAACTGCACATACGTTCCATTACAGATTCCACGATCGCATCAGGACAGGAAGCGCCGCTGGTCAGGAGTATACGCAGGGGTCTTACGCCGGGAAGCCAGCCGGTCCGGATGATCTCCCGGTGCTGATGCAAATCATATTGCAGGATTTCTTCTTCCGAAATGATGTTCTCCGCTCCGTTTATAAAATATACCGGCAGCTGCCCTGCACATAGTTCTACGAGGTGGGACGTATTGGAGGAATTATAACCACCCACCACAATGGCCAGGTCGGCCGGGGTTTCAAGCATTTCGGAAACGGCCGACTGGTTATCATTCGTCGCATAACAAAGTGTATCCCGGGTGTCGGCAAACTGTTCAGCCGGATCTTGCCTGGTAACCCGGGACCGTTCCCGGATGGCCTGTTTTAAAAAATCAGCAATCTGCTGCGTCTCTGCCGCCAGCATCGTTGTCTGGTTGACCACGCCGATCCGTTCCAGGTCTTTCAGGGGATCGAACCCGCTGCTGAAGCGGTCTTTGAATTCCTCAAAAAAATCCTGGCCGGGTTTTTCCCTTTTGATGAACCGGCCCAGCAGAACGGCTTCTTCCAGGTCCCGGATCACGAGGGCCGGTCCCGCTGCAGCCGCATGGGAAAAAGTGGCGCGGGTTTCTTCATGTCCCGGTTTGCCATGGATGATCACGGTGAATTTTTTTTCAGCAATCTGCCCGGACCGGTTCCAGACTTTTTCCACGAATGGGCAGGTGGTGTTATAGATTTCTGTTTGTATGCCTTTGGATTTTAAGAGCGCTTCAATTTCGAGACTGGTGCCGAAAGCCGGCGTGATCACGATATCGGTTGCATTCAGGCTGTTGAAAGGAATCAGTTGTTTACCGTAGGTATCCTGCAGGAAACGGATACCCCTGTTTTTCAGATCCCCGTTCACCTTCGGATTATGAATCATTTCACTGAGCAGGAAAATATTCCGGCCGGGATTTTCTTCCACCGTACGGAATGCAATGTCAATCGCATTTTCTACCCCGTAACAAAATCCGAAATGGCGGGCCAGGTATATATGCAGGGGTCCGAAATCCAGGAGCGTCGGGCTAAAATCCTTTTTCATCTTGTCTTCCGCCCTTCGTTTATTTTTTATGGCGGTGATAAGCGGACTGCGGTAAGCGGGCGGAACCTGGAAAGTTTTCATTACGACTGCAAAGTTAGGAAAGCAGCAATTAACCCATAAAAGTGTGCCTGGCGTTCAGCGTTCAGCGTTAGGCGTTCAGCGTTCAGCATTCATCCTATTGCTTCGTATCTTCCCTTTTTGAATACTGAAATAATGAATGCCGATTTTTACCCGGTCAGCTGGTCATTGAATTCGAATATATATGAAGTAAACCTGCGTCAATATACCCGGGCAGGCAGTTTCCGGTCTTTTGCCATGCATTTGCCCAGGCTTCGCCGGATGGGCATCGAAATACTCTGGTTCATGCCCATTACGCCCATCAGCAGGCTGGGCCGCCTCGGAACGCTTGGGAGTTATTATGCCTGTTCAGATTATATGTCCACCAACCCGGAGTTTGGTACGGTGGAAGATTTTACCTGGCTGGTGGGCCAGGCACAGCAGCTGGGATTTAAAGTGCTGATTGACTGGGTGGCCAACCATACCGGCCTGGACCATATATGGACTACCCAACATCCTGAATTTTACCGCCGCAATTCCAACGATCAGTTTTATGATGCCCATGGATGGGCTGATGTGATCGACCTGAATTATGATGTTCCCGAACTCCGTACCACGATGATCCGGGCCATGAAATTCTGGGTGGAAACCTGCGGTATCGATGGATTCCGTTGTGATATGGCCATGCTGATTCCCCTGGAATTCTGGAAGGAGGCCAGGACAGCGCTGGATTCCCTTAAACCTCTTTTCTGGATGGCAGAATGCGAGGAGATTTCCTATCATGAGGTTTTTGATGTCAGCTATACCTGGAAATGGCTGCATGGCATGGAAACCTACTGGAAGAAATCCGGCCGGGTGCAGGACCTGCTGCAGGTTTTGGATTATTATAATCTCCATTTTCCGGCAATGGCCCTCCGAGCTTATTTTACTTCAAACCACGATGAGAATTCGCATAGTGGAAGTGAATATGAAAGGATGGGGGATGCTGCCCTGCCTTTTGCGGTTTTCTGTTGCCTCTATGACGGTCTGCCCCTGATTTACAGCGGGCAGGAACTGCCCAATAAAAAAAGACTGTTGTTCTTCGACAAAGATGAAATCGACTGGGAACAGCCAGTTTTGCTTTTTGATTTTTATCAAACCCTGTTGCGGTTACGCAAAACAAATCCGGCATTAAAAAGTGGCAACCAGCAAACGAAAGCCATGATCCTTTCCAATACGGCCGGCGAAAAAGTGTTGGGTTTCCTCCGACGCCTTGAACGGGATGAAGTACTGGTGATTTTAAATTTATCGGCCGAAATTCAATCCTTTGTGATTACCGGTCAAACCCTGTCGGGAGCCTATCAGGATGTTTTTAATCCAGGTAACCCGGATTTTATATCCGGTCAGCCGCTCCTGCTGAAACCCTGGGAATACCGGGTGTATACAAAATAAAAATGCGCTTCCGATAAAGGAAGCGCATTCGGGATTCTTTGATTTACTGTAAGCGGTTAGCCTTCAGCTTACCTTATTCGTCATTTAATTTCAGCGGATAGGTAAAGGATCCGTCGTATCCCGGATAAACCCCTTCGAGTTTCAGGGATCCATTGCCTGTCTGTTCCACGATCCTGCGGAATTCTTCCACAGTACTTACTTCCTGTCCGTTTACTTTCAGGATAACAAACCCTTCTTCCATCCGGGTCCTGCTCAACAGGCCCTTGTCGCTGATGGAAGTCACTACGATACCACCCTTTACATTCAGTGTGGCGGCATCTTTTTTCTGAAGGGGCTGAAGTTCCGCGCCGAGTTTGTCGAATGCTGAATTCTTTACCAGGTCCATGTTCCCGATATTATTCATCAGGGTGACCATGACCTCTTTTTCGATTCCGTTTCTTTTGTAGGTAATTTTTATTTTATCACCCGGACGGTAAATGGCAATCTGGCCAACCAGTTCCGAACCGGAATTAACCGGCAGGCCGTTCAGTTTGGTGATCAGGTCACCTTTCTGTAAGCCGGCCTTGGCTGCCGCACCTTTTTCACGAACATTCATCACATAGACTCCTTCATCATCCTTTATGCCTTCCTGCTTTTTCACTTCGTCACTGAGATTGTCACGGGCATATTCTATGCCCAGGTAAGCCCGCTGGGTAGTGCCATATTTAATGAGATCCGTAACGACCTTCTTGACAATATTAACCGGTATGGTAAAAGAATATCCTGCATAGGAACCGGTCGGGGAGGCAATGGCTGAATTGATACCGATCAGTTGTCCCAGCGGGTTGATCAGCGGGCCTCCGCTGTTACCCGGGTTCACCGCGGCATCCGTCTGGATAAAAGACTCCACCGGGGTCTGGCTCTGGCGGCTATTGATATCTATGGATCTTCCCTTAGCACTCACGATACCGGCTGTAACCGTAGTTTCCAGCGAAAGCGGGTAACCAACCGCCAGTACCCACTGTCCCACTTTTACATCATCGGAATTTCCATAAAGCAGGAAGGGAAGGCCTTTCGCATCTACTTTCACCACGGCCAGATCCGTACTCGGATCGGTTGCGACCACTTTTGCCTTGAAAGATTTTTTATTGCTCAGCGTGACCGTTACATCATCCGCACCATCCACCACGTGGTTATTGGTTACGATATATCCGTCTTCACTGATGATCACACCGGATCCCGAACCCATTTCGGGCATGGAGCGGCCGCGGTCTCCGAAGAAATCATTGGGATCAATTCCAAACAGGTCGGAGAAAGGATTTTTCTTCGGCAGGTTATTGCTGGCTGTGCGTACCGTTTTCGTTTTGATATGCACGGTGGCAGGAATCGCTGCACTGGCAGCGTCTACGAAATCCGCCGGTCCGGCCGATTTCTGGTTATCAAAAAACTTCGCATAATTGGCAGGAACCCGCGAGGAATCCTGCGAATAGAAATAGGTCCCTTTCTGGTTAACATGATCATACCCCCATATACTGGCCAGGGTAGTAGCTGCACTGATTAAAACAATGCCGGCAACTTGCTTCAATTTCATTTTAATAAATTTTATTAGACTTTGATCAGGCATTACTTATTGACAAATGATATGCCCAACATTCTTCAAAGTAACGTCTGGAAAGAACTTACGTTAATACCACCTGTTCAGTTTAACAAATAATTTACTAAGACCTTCGTAGATGGCAGATTCCCAAATTTACAAAAGAAATTTTAGCATACAAGCACTGACATTCATTCAGAGTGTCCGTAAAAATAACAGGGTATCTTCCCCGTCTGCGTAATCCCGGAGCCCGGGTTGCTGGCTTTTTCCAAAGGGGAGAAAATCCCGCCCTACCACACATTGCAGGTTTTCCGGATCCAGGGTTCCCCCGGCCAAAACGGAACGATCCTTGTAAAACGCATAATGCAGAACAGCAATGGGGGAGAAGGGCGAATTATTTTCCAGCAGCAGCAGGCTTTCATTGGTCATATACCTGAGTTTATTCAGGATGGCCAGTGATAAACGGTAATCATAATTATTTTTATACTTGTGGTGATCGGCCATCCACTGGTATTTCCTGAAGGCCCTGAGCAGGGGAATGAAATCGTAATGTTCAGGAACGTGGATCTGCGTCACATTGCGGCAGCCCAGCCCGAAATACAGGAACACATCGTCGGCGAGCTGATCCAGGACCGCAGGCGTTTCATCTCCATCCAGGATGGCGACGGATGTCCGGTTGCGCCGGATGAGGCTGGGGTATCTCCCGAAATAATAATCGAAATACCGCGCCGAATTATTACTCCCGGTGGCGATATAAGCGTCCATCCCGCGCAGGATCGAAGCTGTTTGAATTTGTTCCCCGGGATCCGGGTTCTTTCCATTCAGAAATTCAAACAAAGGAGGAAACAGCCAGGGATCTTTGGAAGAGAGTTTGACAACGGGCCGGTGGCCGCTCAGGTAGCAGCAGAGAAAATCATGAAAACCAACCAGCGGAATATTTCCAGCCATAACAATCCCGACCTTTTTGGGGACTTCCGTCCTCGCAGGAAAATCATAGCCTTTCACCCAGGCTTCCAATAAATCCCGTTGAAGGAACTGCTGAACGATTTGCCGGACCGACAATTCAATAAAATCCGGAATAAACCAACTGTTATATTGAAAAGTCCTGTTTTTTGCCGCCTTCCAGGATGCGTCGTCAGACAGCATAAATTCCCCCAATTCCACCAGTAAGCTGATCCGGTTCTCTAAATCCATATTTCAGATTATCTTTATGCAGCGAAATTAAATCTATTCAACTCCTAAAAATCAGAACATGGCTATTAAGATAACAGAAGAATGCATCAATTGCGGGGCCTGTGAGCCTGAATGTCCGAATAATGCGATTTATGAAGGTGGCGTGGAATGGGCCATTGCAGACGGCTCTTCCGTAAAAGGATCCTTTACCCTCATGGACGGGACGGTGGTTGATGCCAACCAGCGCAATGCCCCCATAGCCGTAGATACCTATTATATCGTTCCGAATAAATGCACGGAATGCCAGGGTTTTCATGAAGAGCCCCAGTGTGCTTCCGTTTGCCCCGTGGATGTTTGTATTCCCGATGAAATGTACCGGGAAACCGTAGAAGAGTTGCTGGCAAAAAAAGATAAACTGCATCTCTGATTCCGGCAATCAATTAAAACCAATACATGAAAAGGGTCATCGCTTTTGTTACCGGTGGTTATTCCGGTGAAGCAGTAGTGTCTTATAAAAGCGCCATCACCATGGAAGCGGAGGTGGATAAAAGCATATATGATATATACCGGATCGACATCACGCCGGATGCATGGTTCCATAAAACGAAAGACGGAAAGAAAATCCCGGTAGATAAAAATGATTTTTCCCTCCTGATCGATGGCAAAAAAATTACGTTTGAGGCGGTACTGATCGGGATACACGGAACTCCGGGTGAAGATGGAAAACTACAGGGTTATTTCGATCTCATGAATCTGCCCTATACCACCTGTAACGCGGCCACGTCCGCACTTACTTTTAACAAACGATATACTGTGGCTGTTGCGGCCTTTGCCGGGATCCGCGTGTCGCATTCTGTTCATTTGTTTAAACAGGACAACACGGAGGCCACCGCGCTGGCTGACCGCATGAAACTGCCGTTATTCGTAAAACCCAATAACGGGGGTTCCAGTATCGGCATGTCCAAAGTGAACCGCAGGGAAGACCTCGCACCGGCCCTGCAAAAGGCATTCCGCGAAGACGACCAGGTACTGGTGGAGGAATTCATCAGCGGGAGAGAATTCACGGTCGGTGTTTTCCGGAATGGAAAGGAAATCATCATCCTTCCCATAACAGAAGTGAAAACCAGTAAGGATTTTTTTGATTTTGAAGCCAAATATTCACCGGGATTTACGGATGAAATCACACCGGCAGCCCTGGAAGAATCCGTGGCGGAAAAAATAAGACGGACGGCAAAAAAAATTTACCAGGTTTTTAACTGCAGCGGAGTGGTCCGGATAGACATGATTTATAATGAAGCCCAGGGCGAACCTTATATGCTTGAAATCAATACCGTACCCGGACAAACAGCTGCTTCCGTGGTACCCCAGCAGGTAAGGGCCATGGGCTGGACACTAAAACAATTCTATTCAGCGTTGATTGAAGTCGCCTTATCCAGAACAAAAAAGTCCTGAGCCGGATGTACTATTTTTCCATTTAAATCCACCTCTGTGTTCCGATTTCTGACCAGCAAACCTTTATGGGTTAATATACTTGCCGGATTAGTGCTCTTGGTCGTGCTGCTCCTCCTGTTCCTGGGTTCGCTCGACCTCATTACCCATCACGGGAAAACAATGAAAATTCCGGCGGTTGTGGGTCAGTCCATCGACCAGGCCCGGAAAACACTTGAATCGCAGGGTTTTGAAATTCAGATCCAGGATTCCATTTATAACGACACCATTCCGCCCCTCCAGGTAATCAAACAATTCCCGGAAGCAGATAACCTGGTCAAAGTGAACCGGACGGTTTACCTGACCATTAACCGGGCGGTGGCACCTGAAATAGATATGCCGAACCTGCTGAGTATGACCTTCCGCAATGCGGAAATGG
>DHWT01000129.1 GCA_002413325.1 Chitinophagaceae bacterium UBA5175
GGTTATGGTGCCATTAAGATGAACCTCGATACCGATCTGCAATGGGCCTTCTGGGAAGGGGTTCAGAAATATTACAAGAAAAATGAAGCCTATCTCCAGGGCCAGCTTGGCAATCCGGAAGGCGCGGACAAACCGAATAAAAAATATTATGATCCCCGCGTTTGGCTCCGTAAGGGAGAAGAAAGTTTTATCAGCCGCTTACAAACCGCTTTTGAAGATCTGAATTGCATTAATCGCAATTCTTAAGTCTTTATTATGACCAAGGCCTGATGTATAAAGCCATAGCACGTTCCGTTTATGACGGATCAATTATAGTATATAGTTTAAACATCTGCGATTCGAAAGAACCGATCCGCGATGTATTGCCAATATCCGGTTTTAAACCATTTAGCATCCACTATTAACCGTACAAAAAGCTTTAGGCTTCTGGTGTTAGGCGTTACGCCTTTTTATCTATATTCATCTGATGAAATCACTCTGGTGCCTGTCCATATGCCTGGCATATACCTGTTTTTGTTTTGCCCAGCAACCACCGGCTAACAATCCGGCAAACAAAAAACCTGCAACTCCTGTTACCCCGGTCATCCCGGCTTCGCTAAAAAACAGTCCAAAGCCGTATAAGGATGTTATCACCGATAAAGCGGTAACGCAAAAAGGACTGTTCACGGTTCATAAAGTGGATGAAAGATGGTATTTCGAAATACCGGATTCCCTTTTCAACCGCGAAATACTGGCTATTACCCGTTTTGTCAAATCCCCTGCAGGCAGCCGTTCTTATGGCGGGGAGAAAGTAAATGAACAGACCATTCGCTGGGAAAAAGGTCCGACAGATAATGTTTTCCTGCGCGTAATAACCATAGTCAGCGTGGCGCCCGATTCGTCCCAGCCCATTGCACAGGCTGTCAGGAATTCAAACGTGGAACCCATCGCAGCCGCATTTGATATCAAAGCATTTGGAAAGGATTCGGCCAGTGTGGTAATTGATGTGACTGACTTTTTCAAAGGGGATAACCAACCAGTCAGTCTGAGCCCGGACCTGAAGAGAAGATATGCACTCGGTGGCATAGCTGCCGACAGGTCCTTTATATCCTATATACACAGTTATCCGCTCAATACAGAAGTGCGGACCGTAAAGACGTTCAGCTCTTCGTCCGCTCCTGCCGCCAGCCCTTTCGGATCTTTAACCAGCCTGCCAGCCGCAGAAGCGGCAGGCGCCGTTACCATGGAACTAAATAATTCTTTCATCATGCTACCGGCGATCCCTATGCGCAAAAGGTTGTCCGACCCCCGGGTGGGTTATTTTGCCAGTGATTATTCGGTCTACAACGATACCCAGCAGAAAGTGGAAACCAGCACGTTTATCCATCGCTGGCGCCTCGAGCCAAGGGAGGAAGACATGGCAAACTGGAAAAAAGGAATACCGGTTGAACCTAAAAAACCCATCGTTTTTTATATCGATCCCGCAACCCCCAGGAAATGGAGGCCCTACCTGATCGCCGGAATCAACGACTGGCAGCCGGTTTTTGAAAAAGCCGGATTTAAAAATGCCATCATGGGAAAAGAGTGGCCTGAAAACGACAGTACGATGAACCTGGAAGACGCCCGGTTTTCCATGATACGTTACTTCGCTTCTGATATAGAAAATGCATACGGACCCAATGAAGCAGATCCCCGTACCGGGGAGATCCTGACAAGCAATATTGGCTGGTATCACAATGTAATGAAGCTTTTGCACGACTGGTACATGATCCAGGCAGGCGCCGTGGATGCCCGGGCGCGTAAAATGGTTTTTGATGACAGCCTGATGGGAACCCTGATTCGGTTTGTTTCATCACATGAAATCGGCCATACCCTGGGACTTCGCCATAATATGGGAAGCAGCAGCCAGACCCCGGTGGAAAAACTCAGGGACAAGGCCTGGGTGGAAGCCAACGGACATACTGCCTCCATTATGGATTATGCCCGGTTTAATTATGTGGCTCAACCGGAAGACCGGATCGGGCCCAAAGGATTGTATCCCCGTATCGGGCCCTACGATTACTGGGCCATCCAATGGGGATACAAAGGGATACCAGGTACCCAATCAGCTGAAGAAGATAAAAAAATACTGAACCTTTGGACTATTGACAGCCTCAAATCAAATCCCAGATTATGGTTTGGCGGAGAAGGACAGAATTTTGACCCAAGATCACAAACAGAAGACCTCAGCAATAACGCTGTAAAAGCAAGTGAATACGGAATACGCAACCTGAAAAAGATTATCCTGCTCCTCCCCCAATGGACGAAGGAAGAAGCAGACACTTATAACAACCTGCAGGATATGTATTCCCAGCTGATCGGACAATTCAGCCGTTATATGAACCATGTTTCCAAAAATGTGGGGGGGATTTATGAAACTTTCAAAAGTGTGGAACAACCCGGGGACGTATACGAACCCACACCAAAACCCATACAGGAACAGGCAGTGGCTTTTCTTCAGAATCAATTATTTGAAACACCTTACTGGCTGCTCAATAATAATATTCTCAATAAGATCAGCAGTCCTTCTTCATCTGAAATGATCGCCAATACACAGAGCAGTATCCTGATTTCTCTTTTATCTACTTCCCGGTTATTCAGGATGGAAACCATGTCGGAACGTTTTGGAACATCTTTTGTATATGGACCGGACAACCTGGTAACTGACCTGGAAAAAGGGCTTTGGAAAGAACTTGCCAGCAGGAAAGCCATCGACCCGTTCAGAAGAAACCTGCAGAAACAATACGTGGATATCATGATTTCCCTGTTGAATCCCGTCCAGCCGGTTATTCCGGCCGGTTTGCCCCGGACATTGGTGCTCTTTTTCGGTGCAGATATCAAAAACACGGATATCCCTTCCATCGCACGTGGTCACTTAAGTGTATTGCGTAACCGGATATTGACTTCAGCCCATGCTTCAACGGATAAACTGAGCAGATACCATTTACTGGATATAGCCGAAAGAATCAGGCAGGCGTTGAACCCGAAATAATCAGGGCTGATCTTGTTCTTTTATAGTAGGCCTTGGCCCAAGGGGTTTGTGGTTGGTCACGGTTTCATACATACAGCCTCCCATCAGTCCGACCAGTACCAGGGTGAAGAAAATCAACCACATTTTTTCGGTCCGGGATAGTTTTTGCATGATGATTGCTAAGCTACAAAAATAATTAAGGTTAATGGCTAAGGCAATTTCTAAAGCATATTCCATTAACACGGATACCGCCTGTATTACCTGCTTAGTAAATCAACGATAGGTGTTCCGATATTTCCACTGGGCGGCTGTATATGTAATAGCGTAGCCAGGGTAGGTGCGATATCCGTCATCTGGACCCGGTTCGCCGTAGCGCCTGGTTGAATATCCCAGCCCATAAAAATGAGCGGGATATGGGTGTCATAGGGATTCCAGGTTCCATGGGTTGTTCCGGTCTGTGCATAACGCTCCAGCCAGCCTGGCTGAAAAATCACCTGGACCTGACCGCTTCGCTTATAATTATACCCATTGACGATCATGGTGCGGATGGGTTCCGGAATCGCTGCCTCACGTACGTGATCCATATCTACCGCATAACTGACCCCGGGTTGCTTTTTCAGGTAATCGACCACCAGTTTTTTTATACCCTCCAGGTCTGCATTGGCAGCTGCAATCTTATCCAGATCGAAATTGATCTGGTAATTGCCGGCGGAGCGTATGGCTTTGGATAGGCCGTATTTCTGTGCGATCAGCTGATCCAGGTTTGACAAAATATCCGTTGCAGAATAAAAATCAGCTGGCATCCGGTTTTCCTGCGAATAGTTCACGGCATGTGCCGCACCATGATCAGCCGTCAGAAATACCACATACTGCCCCCTCCCTATTTTAGCATCGAGGGCAGATAAAAATGACGCCAGGTCCAGATCCAGCCGCAGGTAGGTATCTTCGATCTCTATTGAATTCGGTCCGAATACATGGCCCACATAATCAGTAGACGCACAATTGATGGCCAGAAAATCAGTGGCCGGCCCCATCCCCAGCTGATAGGCGTCCAGGATCAATTTCGCGAAATTCAGTGTTAATGTATTTCCAAATGGGGTGGTACGGAATGATTCATGATTTTTCGCATACGCCGCATTGATATGATGCGGGAAAACAGGCGATACTTCACCCGGAAGTCTTCCTTCATAGTACCTGTTATCCGAGTCACTTTCAACATAGGTG
This sequence comes from Chitinophagaceae bacterium UBA5175, assembly GCA_002413325.1. Lineage (GTDB taxonomy): Bacteria > Bacteroidota > Bacteroidia > Chitinophagales > Chitinophagaceae > Puia. The sequence continues at coordinate 4,214 of DHWT01000129.1, forward strand.
CTGATGGGATATAACGTGTTCCAGTTGCCTGCCAGAAATTGTTCAATTGGTTTACTCTTATTAAAATCTTCCACTTTCTGCGGCAGCTTATTCATGTAATAGGTACTACTGATAAAATTTCCGCTCGAATCGTCCATCCAGTACGCAGCGTTCGCCGTATGGCCGGCCGGAAGAATGGCGGCCCGGTCTTTTAATGAAACGCCAACGACGCGCGACTGGTAATTGGTTGCCATACGCAGTTCATCCGTAATGGTTGTGACCAGCAGATTGCGAGGCGACATTTTTCCCTCTGGCGAAGCACTGACCCCGACCGCCTTTACCGTACTGTCGTCGGTACAATAAACCCGGGCACCCGTTAACTGATCCGTCCAGTCGTTACCCGCAATACCTGTAATGGAAGGCACAGAGCCGGAATAAATACAGGTATGGCCAACCGCAGTAGAAGAAGGCAGATAATTGATGTAGGTATTCTCACAGGAAAATCCCTGTTTCAATAACCTTTTAAATCCCCCCTCGCTATACCGGTCATAATAGCGATACAGGTAGTCCCAGCGCATCTGATCAACCACGATACCCACGACCAGCCTGGGTCTTACCAAAAATCCGCCTGTAGCCTGGGCCCGTATTTGACCTAAATGGAAAAAAATTAAACCAAGTAAAAAAAAGGACTTGCGCATGTTACAAAGAAATTTGAACAAAGGTATCAGCATTTGCGGCTTGTCTGGTTGCGCAAATGCATTATTTTTGCATCAATTTTTAACCATCGCATCAAAATTTATGGCAGATATTTTTGAAAAACTCACCAGGCACCAGGGACCTATCGGACAGCATCGTGAAAGAGCCCACGGTTATTTTGCATTTCCAAAACTGGAAGGCGAAATCGGCAGCCGGATGAAATTCCGCGGAAAGGAAATGATCGTGTGGAGCCTGAATAACTACCTGGGGCTGGCAAATCATCCGGAAGTAAGAAAAACAGACGCGGAAGGAGCGGCGGCATACGGACTTGCTTCTCCCATGGGTGCCCGGATGATGAGCGGGAACAGCAATCAGCATGAACAACTGGAAAAAGAACTTTCTGATTTTGTAGGCAAGGAAGATACCGCGCTGCTCAATTACGGTTACCAGGGAATGGTGAGTATTATTGATGTATTGTGCGAAAGGCACGATGTGATCGTATATGATGCAGAGTGTCATGCCTGTATCATTGATGGTCTCCGTTTGCATGCGGGTCATCGTTATGTGTTCAAGCATAACGACCTCGCCGATTTCGAAAAACAGGTTCAGCGTGCCAATGCCCTGATTGAAAAACAAGGCAGCGGCGGTGTGCTGGTGATTACTGAAGGGGTTTTCGGCATGGCCGGCGACCAGGGAAAACTAAAGGACATCGCGGCATTAAAATCCAAATATAAGTTCCGCCTGCTGGTGGATGACGCACATGGTTTTGGAACACTTGGAAAAACGGGAGCCGGCGCGGGAGAAGAGCAGGGTGTGCAGGATGATATCGACTTGTATTTTTCCACTTTCGCCAAGTCCATGGCTTCGATTGGTGCGTTTGTATCGGGTGAAAAACAGATCGTGGATTATATCCGTTATAATATCAGAAGCCAGATATTTGCGAAGAGTTTACCAATGGCCCTCGTGCTCGGTAATCTTAAAAGGCTGGAACTGTTAAGAACCAATCCGGCTTTAAAAGAAAAACTCTGGACCAATGCCGAAAAACTCCAGGCAGGGCTCAGGAAAAAAGGATTTGATATCGGTAAAACGGATTCCGTGGTCACACCGATCTATATGAAAGGGGATGTGCCGGAAGCAACAGCCATGGTTATGGATCTCCGTGAAAACTATGGTATTTTCTGTTCCATTGTGGTATATCCGGTTATTCCGAAAGGACATATCATTTACCGGCTGATACCGACGGCTGTTCATACCGATGCGGATATAGAAGCCACACTGGCCGCTTTTGAAGCCACTAAAAAGAAGCTGGATCTGGGTGATTACAAAGTAGAAGCCATCCCAGATATGGCTGAAGCTTAATGAGTTACGAAAATATTCCGGCAGGTTTGACATAAAAACCTGCTTTTTTCGTTTTATAGGGCATGCAGAGATATCTATGACCCCATTAGTTCCTTTACCGGATGTTCCTGCGAAAAACCATATTGCCCCTGCTTGTCATGATGGCCTGCCATTGTTACGGAAATGAAATCATCACATCCAGGGATTCGGGTACGGTGATCATTACCCTCCAGAACGCGGCGGATAAACTCTCTAAAATTGATTCTGTTTTTGTAATATTTGACCGTTTTGATCTGCGCGGAGCGGGTGTCGTAAAAAAAGTTTTTTATCCGGATACAGAAAATAAGGTTCAGGTCAGCTTGCCCAAAGGGAAATATTATATCAGTATTTACTGCCTGGGTATTTATAATAAGGAAAGTTTTGACCGGGTAATAAAGGCAGCAGACCATAAAACAAGTAATATTTTCCTGCGATTGCAGGTATCAGCTCTATATAAACAGGGCCTTGCCCGGATTCCTGCCGACCATTTTGATCCCTCCCATCTGGCCATACTCAACTTTGGCAATAAGTAAACGATCCATTCCGGCCTCAAAGAGTACCTATAAAAAAAGCCTCCTTGTTGAAGGGAGGCCGCACTAATCAAATACCATTAACCATTAAACCTTATCCTATGAAAAGTCAAATATAAAATATTTGAATAATCTACTGTGTTACACCACTGAATTATTTTTTTAAACGTAATTTACTTGATACAAATCAATATCAAATCATCTATTTTGTAAATTCCAGAAAATCGGGCCATGCGGAAAATAGTTGTTGCCATTACCGGAGCCAGCGGTTCCCTGTACGCCAGTTTACTGATCGAAAAATTATCATCCATCCGCTCTCAATGGGATACGGCTTCCATCGTTATGACGGGGAACGCACGTGCTGTTTGGGAAACCGAATTAAATAACCGGTCGTATAAAGATCTGCCATTGGAAGTATACGAAACCAACGACTTCTCGGCGCCATTTGCTTCCGGTTCAGCCCGCTATGATACAATGATCATCATCCCCTGTTCTATGGGCACCCTGGGAAGAATAGCCACCGGTATTTCTTCCGACCTGATCACCCGGGCAGCCGATGTCATTTTAAAGGAAAGAAGGAAATTGATTTGTGTGGTCAGAGATACCCCTTATAACCTCATCCATATACGAAATATGGAAACCATAACGCTGGCAGGCGGGATTATTTGTCCGGCGAGCCCTTCTTTTTACAGCAAACCCGCTACAATAGAAGCCCTGGCATCCACCGTAGTGGATCGTGTGATTGACCTGGCCGGGTTCGATCTGAATAGTTTTCGCTGGGGATCTGAAAACAACTGAAGGCTGGTAGCTGGCTGTAGCTGAATTATTGCATTAAGCCTCTAGATTACTGGGTCAGGTTGACTTCCTCTACGCCGGGATGTTTGGATTTGTCGAAGGTAAAACTGGCGTCCGTTAAACCGGCATTTCCATTCAGGCTGTTCATCGTGTATATATAGCGGTTTCCATTCTTTTCAAGCACTTTACCGGAGCTTATCAGGTGTGTTTTCTTGTCAACGTATAAATACACTTTATGAAAATTCCGGGTCTTGTCGACCGGAGTCATTTCAATTTCAACCACCGTTTTTGTTCCCATTTTCTGCTCGCCGTTCACTTTATACAGGAAATCCTTATCGTAAAAACTGGTAAATAATTTTTGGGGGGAGAGTGCATCGGATGTTGGATCAACCTTCGTAATGGTTACTTCATTGGCCGATTTGTCGTAGGTCCAGATCGTTTTTCCATCGCAATAAATCTCCTGCCCTGTAATCATGACAATGTATTTGGCATCCTTCATGTAAACAGTCCCTTTCTTTATGCCCTGGGAAACTCCCTGGGCATCCTCTATCTGCAGAGTAAATAAGGCTTTTACCGATTTGAAGGATTTTATTTTTGCAGAAGCCTGATCTAAAATCTGTTTTGCGGCCGGATCACTGTTTTGGGAAAAACAGGAAGTCATACAGAAAAATCCGGCTAAAAAACTGAGTATCACTTTCATATGGGAAATTTGATAATAACGGCCGCAAGATAGGCCAATCGATTTGCAATCTTTAGGCTGGCATGTTAAAATGTGGTTGTGTTCATCCGCCCATCTGGGTTAGATAAATGGAAAGTTCGGCTTCCGTTTTTATGATCACTTCCCTTGCCTTGCTTCCCTGGTTAGGTCCGACCACCCCGGCAGCTTCCAGCTGGTCCATCAGCCGGCCTGCCCGGTTATAACCCAGTTTCATACGACGTTGTATCAGGGAGGTTGAACCAACCTGGTTCTGCACGATAAGACGGGCAGCTTCTTCAAAGAGGGGGTCCCGGTTGCCGGCGTCGAATTCTTTATCACCCGCCTCCTTCTCATCCACATATTCCGGTAAAAGAAAAGCCTGGGGATAACCCTGCTGTTTGCTGATAAATTCCGCAATGTCCTCCACTTCCGGCGTATCCACAAAGGCACATTGCAGGCGTGTTATTTCCCCATTATAAGATACGAGCATATCCCCTTTCCCGATCAGCTGTTCCGCCCCGCCGGTGTCGAGGATGGTCCGTGAATCTATTTTGGAAGAAACCTTGAATGCAATACGGGCGGGAAAATTTGCCTTGATGGTACCCGTAATAATATTGACGGAAGGACGCTGGGTGGCAATGATCAGGTGTATACCTACGGCTCTGGCAAGCTGGGCCAGCCTGGCGATAGGCATTTCGATTTCCTTGCCGGCCGTCATGATCAGATCGGCAAATTCGTCTATGACCAGCACGATAAAAGGCAGGTACTGGTGCCCTTTTTGCGGGTTCAGTTTTCGCTTGATGAATTTATCATTGTATTCCCGGATATTCCGCGTGCCCGCTTCCTTGAGCAGATCATAGCGGTTATCCATTTCAATACAAAGCGCATTCAGGGTATAAACCACTTTTTTGGTATCGGTGATAATGGGTTCTTCTTCCCCCGGGAGTTTCGCCAGGAAATGTTTTTCAATGATCCGGTACAAACTGAGTTCAACTTTTTTCGGATCTACAAGTACGAGCTTGAGCTGGGAAGGATGTTTTTTATATAAAAGGGATACGAGGATGGCATTCAGTCCCACAGATTTCCCCTGGCCCGTTGCACCGGCCATTAAAAGATGGGGCATGGTAGAGAGGTCCACTATGAAATTCTCATTATCAATCTTCTTACCTATGGCGATGGGCAGATTGTAGTTATTATGTTGAAACTTATCGGAAGCCAGCAGTGTGCGCATGCTCACGACCGTCTTTTTCACATTGGGTACTTCAATACCAATGGTTCCCTTACCAGGAATCGGAGCAATTATCCGGATGCCCAGGGCAGACAGGTTGAGAGCTATATCATCTTCCAGGTTCTTTATACGGCTGATTCGCACGCCCGGCGCCGGCACGATTTCATATAAGGTAACTGTCGGACCCACCGTTGCGCTGATCTTTTGAATATCGATATCATAATTCTTGAGCGTACCGATGATCTGGTTCTTGTTATTTTCCAGTTCGGCGGGATCCTGGATAATCCGGTCATTGCCATGGGCCTGCAGCAGATCCAGGGGCGGAAATTTATAGGATTTCAAATCGAGGGTCGGCTCATAATCCGGCATAACATCCGGTTTCGCCGGCTCTCCGTTCAATTTTATTTCTACCGGAACCCCTTCCGGAACGGCTTTGATTTCCAATTCCAGTGAATCCTTGTCCGGCGGGGTCTTTTTAGGAAGGCGGGTAGCGGGCATGAATGGAACCTGATTTACAGGCGGATCCTCGCGCAAATACGGTGCCTGTGCACCGGAGCCCTGCTGTTCATCAGCAATAACCAGGGGAAGTTCCTGCCCCTCCTTGATTTTATCTTTTTTATTCCTGGCAACCGGTTCTTCAATAAAAAGCAGGGCGCCGGCTTCTGTTGCCTCCTCAGGTTCCGGTATGGCTGCAGCAGCTTTATTTTTGTCCGCCATTTCAGGCAATTTGAACTCCGGATTAAAACGCCAGATGAAATAAGCCAGGGCACCGGCAAATAATACACAGGCTGTGCCGATCTTACCGAGAAAACGCACCATCCAGTCGCTGGTCATATCCCCAAAGGCACCTCCCCAGGGGAAGGATACACCGCGTGATATAAAAGCCAGCGTTGTAGAAAAATAAAGCAGGCCGATCAATACATATCGCAGGTTGCGTTTAATGGAAAAATATTTCTTCGCAAACAACCAGTTGATACCGGTCATAAAAAAAAACGAACAGATTAAAAAACTCGCCAGTCCGAATCCCTTATAAAAAAACAGATGGGAAATATAGGCGCCGAGATTGCCGAGCAGGTTGGCGACTTTCACTTCATGCGATGGAGCAAGGATGGAAATACCCCGGAATACTTTGTCCTGGTCTTCCCTCCAGGTAAAGAGGTAAGAAGTAAAAGCAATAAACAAAAAAACAGAGATCAAGATGAAAACCGCGCCGGTAATCTTATGTGTCCGCTCATCGCGCAGAACCTGTGAAATGGTGAGTTTGGCATCCGTCTCTGTTTTCAGTGAAGACGGACCGGAGGATAGGATTTTCTTTGATTTTGAACGCTGAGCCATGACGACAAAGATATGGACCCCTATGCAGAAATTAAATGCTTAAAAAAGGAAACTATTTCAGGAAGACCTGCCCCTCAAAAGGGCAATACTCATAAATATCCATCCCAGTATAAATCCAAGACCACCCAGCGGCGTGAGAACACCCAGGGCCGCGGGAACAGAAATTCCTGTAGTCATCATCGCCGATATGATATAGAGTGAACCGCAAAAAAGAAGGATGCCTACAATAAAACAGGTTCCCGACCGGTTCATCCAGGATCCGTGAAATCTTTCACTGAGTATTCCGGCAGCAAGTAAAGCAAATACATGATAAAACTGGTACCGAACCGCTGTTTCATATACCTGCAAAGCCGCTTCAGGCATACGTTGTTTCAACTGGTGGGCCAGCATGGCCCCTGATACGACCGCCGTAGCGCCCGTTATGGCGGCAAACATCAGGAAAAGTTTATTCATGGCCTGGATTTAAAAATTTGTATTGATTATGTGAGTTGAAATAAATATTTATTGGAGCAGGCCGATTAAAAGTTCCAGTTCCATCGTTTCTTCATGGACCATCAGGTCCGCCTGTTCATAATACATTTTCCTTTCGCTGAGTTTCCGGATGATATATGCCCTGAGGCCGGCTTCGTTGATATTCCGGAGCAGGGGACGCGTCTTTTTCTCTTTCAGGAGGCGCTGGTTCAGCACCTCCAGCGAGGTATTCAGCCAGAGCACTTTCCCATTCTTTTTCATAAACTCAATATTATTGAAAAAGCAGGGTGTTCCGCCACCAGCCGATAAAACGAAATGTTCTTCCCGGGACACGAGGTCTTCCAGGGTTTGTTTTTCCATATACCGGAAATACTCTTCCCCCTTGATGGCAAAGATCTCTGAAATGCTCATGCCTTCGGCATTTACGATCACGGCATCCAGGTCGTAAAAAGGAATTTGTAATTTTTCCGCAATCCGGGTTCCCCAGTGTGTTTTGCCGGAGCCCATAAACCCAATCAGAAATATGCGCATGGTGCCATTTAAAATTTCGTGCTGCCCACGGTTACATAAATGCATTGAACCCGGTCACGTCCATCCCGGTAATCAGCAAATGCACATCATGGGTGCCTTCATAGGTCAATACACTTTCCATATTCATGAGATGACGCATAATGGGGTATTCTCCGGTGATACCCATTCCACCCAGCATCTGCCTGGCTTCCCTGGCAATATGTGCTGCGATTTCGCACCCGTTTCTTTTTGCCATGGATACCTGTGCGGGCGTTGCTCTTTTTTCATTCATCAGAACTCCCAAACGCCAGTTCATTAACTGGGCCTTGGTAATTTCAGTAATCATCTCAGCCAGTTTTTTCTGCTGAAGCTGGAAAGCCCCGATGGGTCTGCCAAACTGTATCCTTTCTTTACTATACCTCAGTGCCGTATCATAACAATCCATGGCCGCTCCCACCGATCCCCAGGCAATACCGTAACGGGCTTTTGTTAAACAACTCAGGGGGCCCTTCAGTCCCCGTATATCCGGAAACAGGTTTGCTTTTGGAACTTTTACATGATCAAAAACCAGTTCCCCGGTGGCTGATGCCCGCAGGCTCCATTTTCCATGGGTGGTCGGGGTTGAAAATCCTTCCATGCCCCTTTCTACCACCAGCCCCCGGATCTCCCCCTGTTCATCCTTGGCCCAGACAACAGCTATCTGGGCAAAAGGTGCATTACTGATCCACATCTTACTGCCGTTCAAAACCACATGATCCCCGGCATCCCGGAAATTGCACAGCATACCCCCCGGGTTGGAACCGTGGTCGGGTTCCGTGAGGCCAAAACAACCCAGCCATTCACCGGAAGCCAGTTTGGGCAGCATTCTTTTCTTCATTTCCTCCGAACCGTAAGCATGAATCGGGAACATCACCAGGGAGCCCTGCACCGAAGCGGTGGACCGGACACCGCTGTCTCCCCTCTCAAGTTCCTGCATCATCAGTCCGTAACTGATATAATCCAGGCCCCCCCCTCCATATTCTTCCGGAATGGTCGGCCCAAAACAACCCAGGTCCCCGAGTTGTTTCACGATCTGCTCCGGGAAGGCAGACTTCTGGGCATACGCTTCAATAATCGGGCTGATCTCCTTTTTTACATAGTTGCGCACGGCCTCCCGCACCAGCTTATGTTCCTCTGTGAGCAGGTCGTCTACCTGGTAATAATCCGGACTTTGAAAAACATCAGTTTTTGAGGCCATAGCAATAAAGTTGGATGCGAAAATACTCAAAGGCCTTATTGAAAGCACAATTGATCAATGATAAACCGGATTATATCGTTCCCGGAGCTTCAAGTCAATGAATATGAGCAAAATAAGGAAAAATCCCTACGCGGGTGCCGGCCAGGCAGAGAATTCAGGTATTAAGTTATAGCAGGATGCAACATCCTGCTTTTCTTTGTGTACTTAATATAGAAACAAAATCGAGCTGTTGGAGTTAACTGCACCCATACAACAAGATGAACTGGTAGAACGCTGCCGGCAGGGAGACCGTCGCAGTTATGGCGAACTGTACCAGAAATATGCCAAAGCCATGTATAATACCAGTCTGCGGATTGTGAATCATACGGCGGATGCTGAAGACGTATTGCAGGAATCATTTTGCGATGCCTTTGCAGCGATCGGCAGTTTTGGGTACAAATCAACCTTCGGGGCCTGGCTAAAAAGAATTGTCATCAATAAGTCCATCAATGCCCTCAGAAAAAGGAAAGCGGACATCATTGATATTGAAAAAACAAATCTGGGGCATTTAACAGAAGAAACGGGTTATGATGAAGAAGAGATCCGTTTTAAAGTAGAAGAGATCAGAAAAGCGGTGAAGGAACTGCCGAACGGATACAGAACTGTGCTCAGCCTTCATTTATTTGAAGGGTATGACCAGGAAGAAATCGCAGAAATCATGCAGATTTCACATGCTACCGTGAGAACACAGTATATGCGTGCAAAACAAAAATTGTTATTACTGTTAAAACAAGGAGGCTTATCATGAGCAGTCCATTAGAAAAATTCATTTTGGAAAACCGGGAAAAATTCGATGCAGACACACCGGATCCCCGGGTTTGGGAGAAGATCAGTGAAAAGATGGATCCCAGGGAAACTGATAAGGTAAAGCCCCTGCGCTCCCTGCCTTTTAAACGCTGGTTTTCCGCCGCAGCCGCGGTGGTGGCCCTGGGCCTGGCGGGCATCCTCTACCTTACCATGCACCGGGATAAAACCCAAACGGATTACACAAATAAAACACAGGCAAAAGCGCTGCCTTCCAGTAACCTGCCAACGCCCAACCCAACGGTTGATTCCCCCGCAAACGTTGTTCAGGCAGATCCTCCGGAAAAAAGGTATCCCGGAGATCAAACCCAGGCTCCTGCCGATAACGGAGAAAATAAAGAGATGTATTACTATGCGAAACTGATAGAACTCAAACATGAAGAGCTCAAAACACTCGAAAAGGATGAACCGCTCCTGTACAGGCAGTTCTCCGGCGATGTGCAAAAGCTGGACAGTGTATACCATTCCCTTAAAACCCAGTTACCGAACCATTCCAACCGGGAACAGGTGATTGAAGCCATGATTTCAAATCTGCAGCTTCAGATCGGGCTATTGAATAAACAGTTGGA
>DHWT01000027.1:0-2998 GCA_002413325.1 Chitinophagaceae bacterium UBA5175
GCATATTGGCCTGGACCACGTTTTCGATAAAAGTAAAATCCCGGGAATGATTTCCGTCGCCGTTGATTACCGGGGACTGATGTTTCAATAACAGATTTACAAATTTTGGTATCACTGCAGCATACGCTCCGTTTGGGTCCTGCCTGGGCCCGAATACATTGAAATAACGGAGCCCGGTTAATTCCATTTTATAGGTGCGTGCAAAAACATGTGCGTAGAGTTCGTTTACGTATTTGGTCACTGCATAGGGAGAAAGCGGATTGCCTATTTTTTCCTCTACCTTGGGCAGTTCCCTGCTGTCGCCGTACGTAGAGGAAGATGCTGCATAGACCATCCGTTTTACTTTTTTTTCTTTTACTGCCATGAGCATATTTAAAAATCCCGATATATTCACCTCATTGGTGGTAACGGGATCGGCAATCGATCTGGGCACAGAACCCAGTGCAGCCTGATGGAAAACAAAATCCATATCAGCGACGGCCGAAAGGCAGGTTTCCATATTGCGTATATCCCCCTGAATGAATTCAAAAGCAGGATTGGATATATAATCCTGTATATTATGTTTGTGACCTGTGCTCAGGTTGTCAAGCACCCTGATTTTACGCGCTTTGTACCTGATAAGGTACTCGGCCAGGTTTGATCCGATAAACCCGGCACCTCCGGTAATTAAAAAGGAGTACCTGCTTAAATCAGCGGTGTGGTAGGGGGTCTCATACATTTTATAACCGGGCATCAATATGAGCTTCATTTAAAACACCCTTGACATCATAAATAACGGAACGTTTATTTACCAGGTCGCGGATATCAATATTTTCAAACGCTGAGTGGGCGACCGCCAGTATCACGGCGTCATATTTTTCAGTAATATGGGAAAAGTTTTTGAAGGTCTCGATTCCATATTCATGTTTAACATGGGCCGGCTCAGCCCAGGGATCAAATACGCTTACCACCGCATGGTAGCTTTTCAATTCGTCCACGATATCAATCACACGGGTGTTGCGCACGTCGGGGCAGTTTTCCTTGAAAGTAAATCCCAGTATCAGGACGTTGGCATCCTTTATCGGGATCTCCTTTTTTACCATCAGTTTAATGGTTTCACTGGCTACATAAGCGCCCATGCCATTATTTAATCTTCTTCCTGCAAGAATAATTTCCGGATGATAACCCGCTTCCTGGGCTTTCTGGGCCAGGTAGTAGGGATCTACGCCGATACAATGGCCGCCCACCAGGCCGGGCTTGAATTTCAGAAAATTCCATTTGGTGCCGGCCGCTTCCAGAACAGCCTGGGTGTCTATGCCCAGCAGGTTAAAGATTTTTGCCAGTTCATTCACGAAAGCAATATTGATATCGCGCTGTGAATTCTCGATCACTTTAGCAGCCTCTGCCACTTTAATGGAAGGCGCCAGGTGTGTACCTGCTTCTATGATGGACTGGTACAGGGCATCCACTTTTTTTGCCACTTCGGGCGTTGAGCCGGAAGTGATCTTTAATATTTGGGATACTGTATGTAGTTTATCGCCCGGATTGATTCTTTCGGGAGAATATCCGCAAAAGAAATCTGTATTATACACCAGTCCGCTGACCCGCTCCAGTACGGGAGCACATTCTTCTTCCGTAACGCCCGGATAAACGGTGGATTCATAAATAACGATATCGCCCTTTTTCAACACCTTACCAACCGTTTCGCTGGCTCTGTACAACGGAGTGAGGTCCGGGTGATTATATTTATCGGTCGGTGTCGGAACGGTTACGATATAATAGGTACAGGAACCTAAGTCTGCTATGTTATCCGTACAGTATAACCCGGTGGATCCGGGATTCGGACACAATACTTTTTTCAGGGCAATGCTGTCAATTTCCAATGTCTGATCAACCCCGTTCCGTAATTCTTCCACCCGGTTTTTATTGATATCGAATCCAACCACCGGATATTTTTTTGCGAACTCCGCCGCCAGGGGCAAGCCGACATAACCCAATCCAATCACAGCAATGAGCGGTCCTGATTCCATCATTTTTATAAAGCTTTAAAATAGCGGGCTTAAAAATACTGAATGCAATCTATTATTAGACAGAAAGCCTTAAGTTAATGATAACGAGATCAATAAGGGGATTATTATAAAAGGGGAGCCCGGAGGTTTTTCCGGCGGGATTTTGCCGTAAAGCGGTGCGCGGAGGGGATCAGAACCTGATGCCGGCTGTGATATTTACGGACTGGTACTTAAATTCCTTCACATCCGATCTTTGACCGATTCCGATATGATTCAGGCCCTGGAGGTATTTTGCAGAGAGGAAAAAAGACTTGATGATTTCAACCTCAAAACCGCCCGTGATCCCGATACTGCGCTCTTCCACATCATGGGTTATATCGGTGCTTACGCCCTGGTAGGTTGAACCGGCATGGATCAGTAACTCAAGCTGGGGGCCGGCAACCAGGGAAAACCGGGAAGAAACCTGGTAATTCAGCAAAACGGGCATGGACAGCCAATCTGCAGAATAGTCAATGCCCAGGCTTTTGTCTGCCCCGTTTCTACGGGTATAGGAATATTCCGGCTGAAGATTCAGCTTTCCGGCAATCGGGATGCAAAGCATAAAACCGAAAGTGAAGCCAGACTTCCAGGATGGATCTATCGTTGTGGCGGGCGGGGGCTCCCCCATATTAAAATTCATGTTTGAAATATTCATCCCGGCCTGGAAGCCAAAATATTTAAATGGCGGATCCTCCGTAATCTGGGCATCCGCGCATCGGATAAAAAAAATAAGGCTGAGGGTTAAAAATATTTTCATGCGTTGAATTCAGCGTGGCTTCCGGTCATTTTTTAATATGCATTTTTATCACCTTTCAGGGTGGTATAAATGGTGAGCCAGATAATTTTCATATCCAGCCAGAGATTCCAGTTTTCCATATACCAGATATCATGGTTTATGCGGTTTCGGAGCTGATCGTCATCCCTGATTTCACCCCGGTAGCCGTTTACCTGTGCCCAGCCGGTGATGCCGG
>DHWT01000027.1:3237-4147 GCA_002413325.1 Chitinophagaceae bacterium UBA5175
GCCCAGCCGGTGATGCCGGGTTTCAAAAAATGCCGGATCATATATTCATCCATTATTTTGGAATATTTATGTGTGTGAATCAGCATATGCGGGCGTGGGCCGGCGACGGACATATTGCCGATTAATACATTGATAAACTGTGGCAGTTCATCGAGGTTGGTTTTCCGTAGAAAATGCCCGAACGAGGTAACACGTGCATCATTCATCGTAACCTGGCTCATCGGGGCCTCGGGATGTACCGTGAGAGTGCGGAGCTTATAACAGGTAAATTTTTTATTGTTTTTTCCTGATCTTAATTGTTTAAAAAAAACCGGTCCCCGCGAATTGATTTTAATCAGTATACCCAGGATCGGGATTAGCCAGGATAGCACGAGCATGATGACCAGCAGACTGAAAAAGACATCGAACGCACGCTTTTTGATCCTGTTGGACATATCCTCCAGGGGTTCGGTTCGCAGGGACAGGATGGGGTAATTGTCCAGGTATTCGATATGGGTTTCCCGGTTCACATATAATTTGAAATCCGGGATGAACTTGAAGCGGATCATTGATTTTTCCGCCTGTTTTGCCATCTCGTATATCGCTGCATTTTTTTCCGGGGAGATGGTGGAATATATTTCGTGGATATTGTGATTAACGGCATAATCAATGCATTCATCAATATTACCGATGATGGGCAGGTTGGAGAGTTCATGGATCCTGTCCGGATCTTCAAAATATCCGTCTATGAGAAAGTCTTTGCGGATGACGCTAAAACGTTCCACGAATTTTTTAGCCGTATCGGAGTAACCGACCATGACGATATGCCGCGTAACGTTGTTTGCTTTTTGGAAAAAATACGAAGTCCCGATCATGAACAGACGGGAGATCAGTAAAAAGGAGCCATAGCCGGCAAAGCTGATAAAAATGA
>DHWT01000202.1:0-4488 GCA_002413325.1 Chitinophagaceae bacterium UBA5175
TTCGGATTAATTTGCCTAAACCGGCATACAGGAATGCAACGCATCGAAGAAAGTGAACTGATCATCAATGAGCGGGGAGCCATTTATCATCTCGATCTGCGGCCGGATGAACTGGCACATAAAATTTTTCTGGTGGGCGATCCCGGACGCGTGCCTGTAGTGAGTAAATATTTTGACCGGATTGAAATCAAACAACAACATCGCGAATTCATTTCACATACCGGGTATATCGGATCAGAAAGATTTACGGTTATTTCCACGGGGATCGGAACGGATAATATAGATATCGTGATGAATGAACTGGATGCCCTGGTAAATATTGATTTTGCTACCCGGACCATCAAACCCGGTCTGACCCAGTTGCAGATTATCCGCCTGGGCACCTCGGGATCCCTGCAAAAAGAAATTCCGGTGGATTCCTTTGTAGCTTCCACACATGGACTGGGGATCGATAACCTGCTGAACTTTTACCGTATGGAACCCAGGGGTGCAGAACAGGACATCCTCCAGGCATTCATAACACATACCCAGATGCATCAGCAATTTGCGCATCCGTCCATTTCATCTGCCTCGGGATTTCTATTGAAATATTTTACCGAAGGCTATTTTACGGGAATCACGATCACCTGCCCTGGCTTTTATGGCCCCCAGGGCAGGATCCTGCGTTTAGGACTTAGTAATCCGGACCTGATTGACCAGCTCACCAGTTTCCATTTTGGCCCGTACCGGATCAGCAATTTTGAAATGGAAACTTCTGCTATTTACGGATTGGGCCATATGCTGGGCCACCAGTGTCTCAGCCTGAATGCAATCGTTGCCAACCGCATCAATAAAACATTTTCAACAATGGATTGTTAACAGTGGAACGCCTGATCGAAAAATCAATACAGGTGGTACGCTCCATACCACATTAAATTTATCTTTGCACCCCATGAACATGCCATTTACCAAATACCAGGGAACCGGTAACGACTTCATCCTGGTGGATAACCGGAACCATTCGTTCAGCGAGATCTCCGGAGAAGAAATTAAGCGGATCTGCAACCGGCACTTTAGTATTGGAGCAGATGGATTCATGCTGCTGAACCAAAAGGAAGGATACGATTTTGAAATGAAATATTTCAATGCGGATGGCAATCCGGGCACCATGTGCGGCAATGGCGGGCGGTGCATGGTACGTTTTGCTTACGATCTCGGTATCCATAAAAATTCCTATCATTTCCTGGCAAGCGACGGGGAACATGAAGCCGAAATAGAATCCGGATCGAATATCATCAACCTGAAAATGAAAGATGTGCCGGGATATCAGGAGGTTGACGGGGATTTTATAGTCAATACCGGTTCACCTCATTATATAAAGTTCGTGAGTGACATCATGGATGTGGAAGTGGTGAAAAAGGGCACGGAAATCCGCTACAGTGAAAAATTCGCGAAAGAAGGAATCAATGTAAATTTTGTTGAAGAAAAAGAAGCAGATGAGATCGTTGTCAGAACCTACGAGCGGGGTGTTGAGGACGAAACCCTTTCCTGTGGTACCGGCGTTACCGCATGCGCCCTTGTTTGTCACCACAATGAGGTGGGGTATAACGACGTAACGGTGATCACAAAAGGAGGGAAACTGGTCGTGAGATACGACCGCAATTTCGATAACAGTTATTCGAATATCTGGCTTTGTGGTCCGGCAGAAAAAGCATTTGAAGGAAAAATTGAAATAGAAATAAAAAAAACCACCCCTTGAAATATGCCCCGTATATAGGCATCGCTGCGGCCTTGCTGTTAATTGTCTTTTGTTTTATTCCCTGGGCTTATTATCCCGACCTGCAGGAAAATTTTACTGGTTTTTATTCAAAACAAAACAACTATGGTAAGCCGGGGAAAACATTTATTTTTCTTGCCATCATTTCCATTGTATTATTCCTGGTTCCAAAAACAGGGGCTAAATGGGCCAACCAGGTTACAGGGGTGCTTATTTTTGCCTATGCTATAAAGACCTATATTCTTTTTGCATCCTGTTACAATACAATTTGCCCACAGGTAAAACCGGGGCTTATTGGCATATTGGTTCTTTCGCTGGTTATACTCATTTGCAGCCTGTTGTCTAGGGCGGTGATCCGGCCGAAATCATAAAGCCTGACGCGCTTAATAATTTAGTATAATTCGTCACCTGCCGTTGGGAATCGGTCAGCACGAAACATTCAGCCTTCTCAATAATGACCGTGTTCAATTAATCGTGCAATTCCGAATGCACATCCGGCTGCGATAGCGCCAATCATCATAACCCGGAAAGCCCCGGACCAGGGATTTACACCAGTGAATTTACTTTTAAGATATCCGAAAATGAAGAGGCACACAAGGGTAATGATCGCAGATATTTTCAGTCCCTCTATGCCATTCGATACAAAAAAATAAGGGGAGAGCGGGATCAGACCCCCGACGATATAAGAGAGCCCGATATTAAAAGCGCTTTTCCTGGCCCGCTTGGGATCGGGCTTTTCAAGACCGAGCTCATACTTCATCATCAGTTCCACCCATTTATCCTTGTCCCGGCTCACTTCTTCTACAGCCTGCTGCTGTACGTCACTACTGAGTCCCAGGGAGGAAAAAAAAGTGATGAGTTCCTGTTTTTCAATTTCCGGAACCGTCTCCACCTCTTCATATTCCCTTTTTAATTCTGAGTAATAATGATCCACTTCCGTTTTTCCTGCCAGATAACCTCCCAGTCCCATGGCAATGGATCCGGCGGCAATTTCAGCAAGACCCGCGATGATGATCAGATTGGTGCTGGAAATCGCACCACTGAGCCCTGCTGCGAGCGCAAAAGGAACCGTGAGACCATCGGACATGCCGATTACTATATCCCTTACTGTCTCGGCTCCGAATACATGTTCTTCGGTATGACCGTTTGCGGCATGGGCTGCCTGGAGTTCAGCATTATCAGGACTCATTAAAAAAGATTTAGATCTAAATGTAAGAATGTTTAAAACTAATTCAGGATGTTCAGGCTGTCTTCTATAATTTCCAGACATTCGTCCATCTGTGATTTTGTGATGGATAAGGGAGGAGCAAACCGGATTTTATTTCCGTGGGTCGGTTTAGCCAGTAACCCGTTTTCTTTCAGCTCCATACAAAGCTCCCAGGCCGCTTCCGGCCGGGTCTGCCGGATCACAATGGCATTCAGGAGACCCTTGCCCCTGATGGTTTCAATAAAAGGAGAATGCAGGGATTCCAGGCCCTGCCTGAAATAAGTTCCCATCACTGCTGCATTTTCCATCAAATTTTCTTCCTTCAAAACCGTCAGGGCGGTCATCGCGACTGCAGAAGCCAGTGGATTTCCTCCGTAGGTGGATCCATGCTCTCCCGGTTTGATCGTAAGCATGATTTCATCGTCTGCCAGCACGGCGGAAACAGGCAATACCCCGCCGCTGAGTGCTTTTCCAAGAATCAAAATATCCGGACGCACATTTTCATGGTCACAGGCCAGCATTTTACCCGTCCTGCACAGTCCGGTTTGGATTTCATCAGCAATAAATAAAACGTTTGCTTTTTTACAATACGCATAGGCCATGGCCAGGTAACCCACATCGGGAACCACTACACCCGCTTCGCCCTGGATGGGTTCTATAAGAACAGCTGCCACATCGGGGTTCTCCAAAGCTTTAGACAAAGCATCCAGATCATTGTATGGAATCCGGTCAAAGCCCGGCATAAAGGGTCCGAACCCGGAATAAGAACCGGGATCGCTGCTAAAGGAAATAACCGTACTGGTGCGGCCGTGGAAATTATCTTCAAAAACCACGATGCGGGCTTTGTTTTCCGGCAGGCCCTTCACGTCATAGCCCCAGCGTCTGGCGAGTTTGATGGCCGTTTCCACAGCTTCCACACCGGTATTCATCGGTAACACTTTATCATATCCAAAGTAACCGGTGATGAAACGGGCATATTCGGCAAACTGATCACTGTGAAAGGCACGTGAAGTCAGGGTGAGCCGCTGAGCCTGCAAAATCAGGCTGGCAATAATTTTCGGGTGACAATGGCCCTGGTTGAGGGCAGAATAACCACTCAGAAAATCGTAATATTTTTTTCCTTCCACATCCCATACGTATACACCCTGACCACGAGAAAGTACGACCGGCAGGGGATGGTAATTGTGGGCGCTGTAATGGTCTTCCAGTTCAAGAAAAGAAACCGTGGTATGCGTGTCAGCAGTTGTCATTTGCATAAAAAGTAAAAGTTAAAAAATTAAAAAGTAAAAAACCTTTAGAAAACCGGGAGATTAAATGATTAGCTTCTTCGATGATTGAGTAAATCGAGATTACCGGAGAGAAATGATATGGGAGTCGGAAGGGGAATAAATAATAGATTAGCATGCAATATACGAAAAAAGCTTAAAGCCTAACGCCTAACGCTTAACGCGCAACGCCTAACGTCCAAATCTCATAACCCGTCAACCATCAACCATCAACCGTCAACCGTCAACCGTCAACTTCA
>DHWT01000202.1:4728-4920 GCA_002413325.1 Chitinophagaceae bacterium UBA5175
GTCAACCGTCAACCGTCAACTTCATCGAATGACCGTCAGTCCCGCATTTGCTACTTTGAAAGAATCAGGCAGTTCCTGTTTGTTGAAAATTCCGAATATCGTGGACCCGCTGCCGGTCAGGGATACATAGAGCGCTCCGGCGGCATATAAATCCTGTTTTATTTTTTGCAGTGAGGGATAGGCATCGAAGAC
>DHWT01000125.1:0-399 GCA_002413325.1 Chitinophagaceae bacterium UBA5175
TGTTTTTCTTTTGGCTCCAGAACGAATTGCCGGTAACCGAAATAGCCTAAAATCAAAAGCAGAAAAAGGGACAGGCCAATCAGTGATTTTTTGCCATATTGATCCTGAAAGTTTTTCCATTTTTCAGCCGGTGAAATCTCAAGTTCTAAATGCTCACGATGTTTAATGTCGCTCATGTCTGGGAATTATGAAACAGGTTTCCTGTATTTTTCAATCTTTAATAAATGGATAATTCTTATCTATATAAATGTCTTTATACACTTCGTCATCAGATGGTTCAGGTGATTCTTCTGCGAATTTTACCGAAGCGGCCACCGTATCTGCCACCCGTTTATTGATGGCATTGAGTTCTTCCTGGCTGGCATATTTTTTAGTAAGAATGGCATCGGCTACCTGGGC
>DHWT01000125.1:664-971 GCA_002413325.1 Chitinophagaceae bacterium UBA5175
ATGGGATCTCTTTGTTTGTATTCTTCCACTTCTTCCTTGGTCCTGTATTTCTGCGGATCGGAAATGGAATGCCCCTTGTATCGGTAGGTTTTAATTTCCAGCAGTGTGGGTCCGCCTCCCTCCCTGGCCCTTTTAATAGCCCTGGATACACCTTCATGAACCGCTTCCGCGCTCATACCGTCAATCGAATCACCAGGCATTTCGTATGCGTCTGCCAGTTTATAGATGTCTACCACATTGGAAGTTCTTTCCACGGAAGTGCCCATCGCATAATTGTTATTCTCGCAAATGAAAACCACGGGCAGTT
>DHWT01000125.1:1232-3221 GCA_002413325.1 Chitinophagaceae bacterium UBA5175
TCCAAAGCATGGCCAGGTTAAATACCTCGTGCAGCATTCCCTGACGTGCAGCCCCGTCTCCGAAAAATGTAAGCACGGCATTATCGGTTCCTTTATATTTTTCAGCGAAGGCAAGTCCTGCGCCCGTTCCGATCTGTGCTCCCACGATACCATGACCGCCGAAAAACTTAACATCCACACCGAAAAAGTGCATACTGCCACCCTTTCCCTTTGCAGCGCCGGTCGATTTCCCATAAAGTTCAGCCATACAGGCATTGGCGCTCACCCCTTTTGATAAAGCCAGGCCGTGGTCGCGATAACCGGTAATAAACGGATCGTCGGGCCGGGTAGCCGTCATGCAACCGGCAGCAATAGCCTCCTGGCCGATATAAGCATGGAAAAATCCGCGGATCTTTCCTTCCATTTTATATTTTTCTTCAGCCATCTGCTCAAATTGCCGGATCAGCTGCATGAGTTCGTACCAGTACAGGTAGGTTTCTTTGGAAAACTTGGTAGCCACTTGAGTAAATTTGATTTATCCCCGCCGGATCGGCCAAGGCGGGGCAAAGATAAGGGGTAAACGGGAATTTTTTGTTTTAAACAGCGTGTTTTGGGCCTTGTTTTTTACCTTTCCAATTCCTTAACCCTTAATAATTTCTATCAAAAAGGCACTCATCGCCGCCCTGATATTTTCAGGGTCCTGCAAATCCAGCGAGTCCATCAACTGGTTCGCAAAATCTGCCGGTACCGGAACGGCCGAAATCAACCGGTCCACCCTTTCTTTCGGTAATATCTGCCGTCTGTATGATCCCGCGGCACTGGCTCGATTTACAGATACATCGGTTTATGCCAGGTCGGTACACCCCCTGGTCCATTGCGGAGAATATAAAACTGCCGATAGTATGACAGATCTGATCAGTCAGACCCTGTTGGGTTATTTTAGCATGCTGCAGTCTGTTTCCGATAAAAAACTGCTGGCTTATAATGCGCGGGAGCTGGTCAGTTCCCTGGCCGAAGCAGTGATCAGCCATGATGTGGAGGCAATAACCGTTGAAACAGATCAGATCATCCGGATGGCGTCTAATACCTAAATTACAGTCCGGTTATCCGGACCAACATATGCTATCTCTCAGGAACATTACACTGACCCAGTACAAAAATTATCTGCAGGAAGGTTTTACATTTGATAAACCGATCATTGGCATTTATGGGAATAACGGCGTCGGGAAAACAAACCTGCTCGACGCAATCTATTACCTGGGGTTTACCCGGAGTTATTTTTTTAAATCGGATTTACAGAATGTCCATCATGGACAATCCGGTTTCCGGATAGAAGGGAATTTTCAAACGGATGAAGGGGATCAGAACGTGGTTTGCATTCTTCGTGAAACGGGGAAAAAGGAAGTGCTGCTGAACAATGCAATCTATCAGCGCCTTTCACTGCATATCGGCAGGTTTCCCTGTGTGATCATCACCCCCGATGATGCCCGGATCATAACGGAAGGAAGTGATGAACGAAGAAGATATACCGACGCATTACTCTGCCAGATGGATGCCCAATACCTCCTGCACCTGATTGAATACAACCGTCTGATTCAGCAGCGCAACCAGTTATTACGTTCACTGGCAGAACGAATTTCTACTGACCGCAGCCTGCTGGATGTATATGATGCGCAGCTCCTGCGGCCCGGTACTTATATTTTTGTAAGGCGGCAACATTTTTTCCATGAAATCCTTCCCGCCATCGCTTCCATTTACCAGTATATTGCCGGATCAGACGATGGACTGGAGATGGGTTATCAAAGTGATTTGCTGATGACCCCCTATGCCGAACTCCTGCACAAATCGCGTGAACGGGACCTGATGTTACAGCGCACCCATGCCGGCATTCACCGGGACGATATCGATATCCGGCTCAGGAACCAGCCCTTTAAAAATATTGCATCACAGGGCCAGCGCAAAAGCCTGCTCTTTGCCATGAAGCTGGCAGAATATGAAATGCTGAAAACC
>DHWT01000073.1 GCA_002413325.1 Chitinophagaceae bacterium UBA5175
CCGGTTCGGGAAAGCATTTAAGGACTGTTCTTCAGGGCAACAAATGGAAATGGTGGACGAAATCGCTTGGCCAAAAAAAGCAAAACCGGAAATGGGACAGGGTGTGGCTTTTTTCAACCTGATGCGCAACCTCGTGGCTACCGGGTTTTACACTTCAGAAATCGGTGTGAAAGATGTGGGTTATATCGGTAATGTTCCGAATCAGTGGAATGGTGTGCCGGAGGATGTACTGAAACAATACAACCTGGCCTATACCGAAAAAGAACTGAAAGAATGTGTCAGCTTCTCCTGAAATTAATTTTCGATCGGGTTTAGATAATACCCTTCTTCGCTTAATACAAAACTGTTCGGAACGAAAGACAGGAGGGACTGGGTAATCATGGATGCCGCTTCACGCAGATAGGTCGCACCGATTTCCGGTGTACGTACGGCAAACTGCCAGCTTTGAATTTTCAGGAATGCCACTTTACTTTCCTGGATAATCTGGTTATCCTGCTGGCGGAAGATCTCTGCAAGACGATCCTGCTGATTGTCGGTATGGGGTGACATAGGGATCAGATTTTTGGTTTTCAAAGGTTGTTGGATTAATAACGGTACCAGCCTCTAAAAAATTGTCCGGCCATTCTAATATCCTCATGGACCGTTCTTCGTGGGCTGTACATATTTTTCCGGTCCCCTTTCAGAGCAGCAGCCGGTTACACCCGGCGATCCGGCAATTTTATCACGGATCAGTCAGGCAACTTTTTTTGCCGGCAGGCACTGAAGAGCGGACCCTGTTCCGGAATCAGGGCCGCGATAACTGTAACTGACCGGAGCGGACAAGTCCATTTCTTTTTTCCCATAATTGGAGAAACGATCCGGCCAGGGGCTGTCGGGCTTTCAGGAATTCGCCCCCTATCAAACAGGTTGTCTGCCCGGTATTGCTGATGTTATTGGCATGAAAGAGAAAAAACAAACGGGGCAAAAAACTTAAAAAAATTCCATGCCTTTTTTTAATCCATTAATTTTTAGGCTTCCTTATTTTTGCCGGCTGGCAGTTAATATAAAATTCGGGTAACCCCCCATTTCCTGCCAGTCCCGATTTTTGGATGAACCTGCTCAAACCATTCAGCATCACCAGGTCGCTTTATAAAAATGCATATAGCGGGTTATCCCGTTCTACCTGGTTATTGTCGCTCGTGATGCTGGTGAACCGGAGCGGTACCATGGTCCTTCCCTTCATGACGATATACCTGACCGGCATCGGATTTTCTCTTTTCCAGGCAGGTATTGTTGTGGGTATATTTGGCGCGGGTGCTATCTGCGGAGGATATATAGGCGGAAAACTTACGGATAAAATCGGTTTTCACCGCATACAGCTGTTCACTCTGGCGGGCGGCGGTTGCCTTTTTATTTTATTGGGGCAGATGAAAAGCTATCCGCTGATCTGCACATTCACTTTTATACTCAGCCTGGTCAATGAAGCATTCCGGCCTGCCAATAATACGGCGATTGCCCAATACAGCAGGCATGAAAACAGGACCCGCTCCTTTTCCCTGAACCGTCTGGCCATCAACCTGGGCTGGGCCATTGGCGGCACCCTGGGCGGATTCATCGCATCGTTTAACTATCACCTCCTGTTCTGGATAGATGGTTTTACCAATATTACAGCAGCCGTCCTTTTGTATTATTTATTGAAACCGGCAAAACCGTTCGAAATAGAAACGGCTTCAGTTCCGGAACACAAGGAAAAAATCTCCCCGTTGAAAGATAAAAAATTCAGGATGTTCATCGGTCTCAGCATTCTATTTGCAGTATGTTTTTTCCAGCTTTTTTCCACCATACCCGTTTATTACAAAGAGGTCTACCATATGTCTGAATTTTATATCGGCATCCTGATGGGCCTGAACGGACTCCTGATCGTACTCATAGAAATGGTCATGATATTCCACCTGGAATCAAAGTACCAGATCCTGCACCTGATCTCAAACGGACTGATCCTGACCTCCCTTTCCTTCCTGGTTTATATCTTCCTGCCCTGGCATTCGCTGACTGCCCTCATTTCCATCATCCTGGTCACCCTGGGCGAAATACTTTCCATGCCCTTCATGAATAATTACTGGACCGGCCGGGCTTCATCCCATAACCGGGGGCGGTATGCCGGGTATTATACCATGGCCTGGTCCCTGGCCCAGGTGGTGGGTCCGACTGGAGGCACCTGGATAGCCGGGCATTTTGGTTTTAACAGCCTGTGGTGGATCACGGCCATCATTTGCGGCATCACCGGTATTTTATTCAGAACTTTGAAATTGAAGTAATCAGGACTTGCCCCCGAATACTTTTTTCAGCAGGTCGGTGACCTGTGCAGCCGGGTCTTTCCGGATCAGAATTTCTTCCTGGGCCACATAATAAAAAATCCCGTTGATCGCTTTTTGGGTCACATAAGAAGACAGGTCCGGATCCACTTTGCTGAATGTGGTGGGGAGTTTATTATAGGTTTCAAATACGTCTTTCCAGTATTTGGTGGCCCCGGTTTTTTGCAGGGCTGAATCAATAACCGGAGAATAGGCCCGGGTCAGATCCGGCGTTGCGCTTTGGCGGAGATAAGCAGTGGCTGCCGTATCCGGGCCCTTAAGAATATTCAGGCCATCTTTCACTGTCATGGTTTTGATCGCGTTCACAAAAATCGGCGCAGCCGACTTAGAAGCGTCTTCTGCCGCATGGTTCATACTGGAAATGGCATCATCCACCAGTTTACCCATACCCAGGCTGCGTAAGGTTTTTTCCACTCTCTGTGCCTGTTCAGGCATCAGAATTTCAACGGCTTTATCATTGAGGAAACCGTTCGCCACTGAGAGCCGGTCCGCACTTTTTTGCGCCCCCAGGGTCAGGGCCTGCTTCAGGCCTGAGACAATATCATCGGAACTCAGGGAAGACGAACCATTGCCGCCGTTGATCTTTTTTTTGATGCTGCTGAAGAGGTCGCCGGACTGTGCCATGGCAGCCATACCTGAAATTAGAAATAGAACCGTCAATAATTTTTTCATTGCATTGAATTTTCTGGGCGATACGCCCTATTTGATATAAACGTTCTGCCGGCCTCTATATTACACCGGAACCGTTTAAAAGTATGGACTAAAAAACAAAGAAAATGTTAACTCCCTCCCGGAAAAA
>DHWT01000309.1:0-12960 GCA_002413325.1 Chitinophagaceae bacterium UBA5175
CTCCTTTCAACTTTTATATTTCTTTTTTTTTGCGTGCTGTTCGTGCCGGTTTTTTCAAAAGCGCAGGCAAATCACTGTGAGGTGAAGAAATCGCCTTACCGGCTTGCATTGGATTCGGGTAAGAAAATATATGTACAACAATGCCTTACCTGCCATCAGGCAGACGGACTGGGTGTTTCCTTTATGAATCCGCCGCTGGGCGGCAGCAAACGGGTCGTGGGCGACAAGCAGACCCTGGCAGGCATTGTGATTAAGGGACTCGCCACACATGAGGAAATAGACGGGGTAAAATATCAGAATGTGATGCCGCCGCACCCGGAAATGAAAGACCCTGAGATTGCTTATGTGCTCACCTATATCCGGAACAGTTTTGGGAATAAGGCATCGTCAGTTAAAGTATCAGAAGTAAAATCAGCAAGAGCCAGGCTGAAATAATTTTCATGAAAAGAATCCTTTTTATAGACCGGGACGGAACCCTGATCAAAGAATCTCCGCCCACATACCAGATTGATGGTTTCAACAAACTGGAATTTTATCCCGGGATGTTTGAATTTATGGGCAGAATTGCCCGTGAAATGGATTACGAACTCGTGATGGTTACCAATCAGGACGGTCTGGGTCAATCGGGTTTTCCTGAAGATAAATTCTGGCCCGTCCAGGATTTTGTGATGAACTGTCTTTCCAATGAAGGCATCAGTTTTAGTGCTGTGCATATTGATAAATCCTTTCCTGCAGATCAGTCTCCCCTGCGCAAACCGGGTACAGGCATGCTGACTGCTTACCTGAATAACGATCAGTATGATATAGCGGGTTCCTTTGTAATCGGTGACCGCATCACGGATGTGCAACTGGCAAAAAACCTGGGATGTAAGGCCATCTGGTTAAAGCAGGACGCCAAACTGGGGGGAAAGGAAATAAAAGATCCGCTCAGGGAACTGGAATCCGTGGTTGCCCTGGAAACGATACACTGGTCGGCTATTTATTCATTTTTAAAGTCCGGTCTGCGCCAGGTGGTTCATGAAAGAAATACCCGTGAAACAAAAATCCGTATCGAATTAAATGCGGACGGGAACGGGAAAGCCGATATCCATACCGGGCTGTCCTTTTTTGATCACATGCTGGACCAGATTGCCCGGCACGGTATGATGGATCTGAAAATTGCGGTACAGGGCGACCTGCATATTGATGAACATCATACGATCGAAGATACGGGCATCGCACTGGGTGAAGCCATGGCAAAGGCCCTTGCGGATAAAAGGGGTATGGAAAGATATGGGTTCGCCCTGCCGATGGATGAGGCGGATGCGCAGGTATTGCTGGATTTTGGAGGAAGGAACTGGATTGTGTGGAATGCATATTTCCTGCGGGAGAAAGTAGGGGACATGCCAACCGAAATGTTCTTCCATTTCTTTAAATCCTTTTCAGATGCAGCCCGGTGCAACCTCCATATTACCTGCCATGGCGAAAATGAACATCATAAAATTGAAGCCATTTTCAAAGCTTTTGCCAAAGCCATCCGGATGGCAGTAAAAAGGGATCCGCTCAGTGATGACCTGCCAACCACAAAGGGAATTATTTAAACCCCGATTTGGAAATTCCAAAATGAACACTCATATTTGCAATTCATGGCAAATCAGATTATCAATAATGCATGGTGGTGGCATACGAACTCCGTTCGGGGCGCGTAATGCGATCGCTATGTTGTAAACATACCAGGCCCCGGTTATTCCCGGGGCTTTTTTTTTGTTATCAGGAACAGTTATTCAAATCCAGCCGGGCAGCATGAAAAAGATCAGTCTACATACAAGCCATAAAAAATTATTGTCGGATATCTATACACCGATCGGGATCTACCTGCGTGTGCGTGACCGGTTCAGGGATACCGTTTTACTGGAAAGTACGGATTACCACGCAGCAGAAAACAGTTATTCTTTTATTTGCATCCATGCCATCGGCGGGGTTGAAATAACGGATACCGAGCAGATGGAATTTAAATTGCCCGGCCGTCAGACGGAAAGATATCCCCTGAAAACGGCGCACGTACCGGACCTGCTCTGGAATTTCATGGAACATTTCGACGTACAGACTGCCGGCGAAAAACCGGTGAAGACTGCACAAAGTCTTTTTGGATATACAACTTATGATGCAGTTCGTTTTTTTGACCGGATCCAGCTGGCGGAAAATCCGGACACCCCGCTGATTCCGCTCATGCGTTACCGGTTGTACCAGTACGTTATAGCCATCAATCATTTTAAGGATGAACTCTATATCTGTGAAAATCATGTGGAAGGTCTGCACAGTGAATTGCCGCTTGTAGAATCCCTGATCCGATCCAAAGACGTTCCTGTTTTTCCCTTCCAGGTTAAGGGGGACGAAAGTAGTAACATGACGGATGCAGATTACAGGGATATGGTGGAGAAGGGCATTAAAAGTTGTTTGCGCGGGGATGTTTTCCAGATTGTGCTGAGCCGCCGCTTCAGGCAGGGGTTTACCGGTGATGAGTTCAATGTGTACCGGGCGCTCCGGAATGTAAATCCAAGTCCTTATTTATTTTATTTTGATTACGGCGATTACCGCCTGATGGGTTCTTCGCCTGAATCCCAGGTCCTGATCCGGGAAGGCAAGGCCATCATGCACCCCATCGCCGGCACATGCGCAAGGACCGGGAATGATGAGATTGATAAGGGAAGGGTCGACGCTTTACTCGAGGATGCCAAGGAAAATGCAGAACACGTGATGCTGGTGGACCTGGCAAGAAATGACCTCAGCAGGCTGTGTACAGATGTTTCGGTTGTATATTTCCGTGAGGTGCAATATTATTCCCATGTAATCCATCTGGTCAGTGAAGTGAAAGGTAAACTGAAAAAAGGAAGTAACCCCTTTGAGCTGCTGGCCGTAACCTTTCCCGCGGGAACCCTGAGCGGGGCGCCTAAGATCCGCGCGATGGAACTGATCAGTACCTATGAACCTACGGCCCGCAGTTATTATGGAGGATGTATCGGATTTGTCGGATTCGACGGCAGCTGTACACAGGCTATTATGATCCGCAGCCTGCTCAGTCGCCGCAATACCCTGACCTATCAGGCTGGCGCCGGCATAGTGGCTGCCAGTATACCACAGTCGGAACTGGAAGAAGTAAACCATAAACTGGGTGCTTTAAAACGTGCCATTCACCTGGCGGAAACCATTTAATGCTGATTATGAAAATTCTCGTTTTTGATAATTACGATTCATTTACCTATAACCTCGTTCACCTGGTGGAAAAAATCATCGGGCAGCAGGTAGATGTTTTCCGTAACGACCAGATCCCTATGGAAGAGGTCGCGGCTTATGACAAGATTATTTTATCACCCGGCCCGGGCATACCTTCTGAAGCTGGTATGCTGCTGCCGCTGATAAAACAATATGCCGCTTCCAAGTCCATCCTGGGTGTATGCCTGGGACATCAGGCCATCGGGGAGGCTTTTGGCGGCCGGCTGGTAAATCTGTCAAAGGTATATCACGGGGTGGCCAGCCCGGTGCATATCGTGCAACATGAATCGCGGGCAACAACCTCCCATTCAGATCTTTTCGCGGGTTTGTCCGACGGGTTTATGGCAGGCCGTTATCACAGCTGGGTGATTGATCCCGGTGGTTTCCCGGAATCGCTGGAAGTGACAGCAACAGATGCTTCCGGTCATATTATGGCCCTTCGGCATAAAATCTATGATCTGCTCGGGGTGCAGTTTCATCCGGAGAGTGTGCTTACGCCCGATGGGGAACGGATTATGCGGAACTGGCTTTTAAAACCCAAAGACTAAAGCTGCAAATAAGCGGGAGTACATTTTTATCAACACGCAGTTAACTGCCAGGTGTAAACTGTAAAAAAAAAATGAAGAAGATACTACAAATACTATTTGAATATAAAACCCTCACACGCGAACAGGCAAGGGAGGTATTGTACAATATTTCCCTCGGACAATATAATGAACCGGAGATCACATCTTTTATAACGGTATTCCTTATGCGAAGTATTACCATTGAAGAACTGCAGGGTTTCCGGGATGCCCTCCTGGAACTGGCTGTTCAGGCCGGGCTGGACGGCTACGATACCATCGATATTGTGGGTACCGGCGGGGACGGGAAAAATACATTCAATATCTCTACCCTGGCCTGTTTCATTGTGGCAGGGGCCGGGCAGAAAGTTGCCAAGCATGGCAATTACGGCGCGACCAGCATCAGCGGCGCTTCCAATGTAATGGAACAACTGGGTTACCGTCTCAGCAATGATCCGGGTAAACTGAAAAAAGAACTGGAGCAGGCCAATATCTGTTTCCTGCACGCGCCGCTTTTTCATCCTGCATTAAAAGCGGTGGGCGGAATACGCAAGAACCTGGGCATCCGAACTTTTTTTAATATGCTGGGACCCCTGGTGAACCCGGCTTTTCCGAAATTTCAACTAATCGGTGTATATAATCTGGAGATGGCCCGCATATATACATATATGCTGCAGAAAGCCGGATCTTCCTTTGCCATCATACACAACCTGGATGGATATGACGAATTATCCCTTACCGGGGATGCCCGCGTCATTACCAATGAAGGGGACCGCGTGATGACGCCCGAACAATTGGGCAAACGCATGGTTTCCCCATCGGATATTTATGGCGGTAACAGTCCGGAGGAAGCATCAAAAATTTTTCTGGAAATATTAAAGGGCAGGGGAACCTGGGCGCAGAACGCGGTCGTCTTTGCAAATGCCGCAATGGCCTTATATTGCACGGGAGCTTATGATGATTATGACCTGGCTTATGCGGCAGCAGTCGAAAGCCTCGAGTGCGGGAACGCGCTGTCCGTATTAAATACCCTGATTTCTTTGCAATAAAAAACACATGGCCCTTTTAAATATACTTGAACAAATTGTTTCCTATAAAAAGGAGGAAATTGAAAGGCGGAGACTCGAATCGCCGGTTCAACAACTGGAAAAGCGGCCGGGGTTCAGCCGGGAAATTTATTCAATGAAAAAATTTCTTACTGACCCGGAAAGAACAGGCATCATTGCTGAATTCAAGAAAAAATCGCCTTCAAAAGGAATCATCAACGATGTGGCCCCGGTGGAAGCTGTCACTGCTGCCTATGCCCGCTATGGCGCCTCGGCGATTTCTGTACTTACTGACCGGCCTTCATTCGGTGGTTCAACGGAAGATCTTCAACTGGCCCGTTTCAATGCCCTGCCGATCCTCCGCAAAGATTTTATTCTGGATCCGTACCAGTTGGTGGAATCCCGCGCGATGGGGGCCGATGTGATACTCCTGATTGCTGCCTGTCTGCAACCAGCCGAAACCAGGTCCCTGGCTTTTGCAGCCCATCAGCTGGGCCTGGAAGTGCTGCTGGAAATACATGGGGAACATGAACTCGGCCACCTTTGCGATGAAGTGGATGTGGTCGGCATTAATAACCGGGACCTGAAAACATTTTCGGTTGATATTGAGCGTTCCATCCGGCTTGCGGAACGGCTGCCTTTTAATAAATTACGGATTGCGGAGAGCGGTATCGGGGATGCAGAAACCGTACTCCGTATGAGAGCTGCCGGATTCCATGGTTTTCTGATCGGTGAACAATTCATGAAAGCGCCCGATCCAGCGATTGCTTTTGCCTCATTTGTTGACCAGTTAAAAAACAAACGTTATGAGAGTGAAAGTTTGCGGAATGACGCAGCTCGACCAGGTTAGAAAACTTGAAGAGATGGGCATTGATTTCGCCGGTTTTATTTTTTATCCGAAGTCTCCCCGTTATGTAGGCAGACATATCTCAGGCGAACAATTGCGTAGGGCGAAACTTCGTATCGGTAAAGTAGGAGTTTTTGTAAACACACCCTACGAACAGATGATGCGCACAGTGGATGAGTACGGACTGGATATGGTGCAGCTTCATGGTGATGAAACGCCCCGGGCCTGTGAACAGATCGCCAATTACATTTCGGTCATCAAGGTTTTCCGGCTGGCTGAAAATGACCCGATATCCTGGATCATCCAGTCCTACGCGGAGTCCTGTGATATGTTCCTGTTTGACACGCTGGGAGTGGGATATGGCGGCACCGGGAAGAAGTTTAACTGGGATCTTCTGAAACCTGCAGCCATAGATAAACTTTTTTTTCTGAGCGGGGGTATTGAACCGGAAGATACAGAGAAGCTCAAATTATTTTTTCAGGAAGAAGTGGCAAAAAAACTTTTTTCCATTGATATCAACAGTCGGTTTGAAGTTCAGAGCGGTGTGAAGGATCTGGACAAAATAAAAACATTCTACGAGTCGCTGAACGAAAAAAATATTTGAAATGACACAGGTTACATCTTACCAGAAACCCAGCGAACAGGGCTATTATGGTGAATTTGGTGGTGCTTTCATCCCGGAAATGCTGTATGGCAATGTGGAAGAACTCAGGTCGCGCTACCTGGAAATCATGGAAGATCCGTCTTTCCGCAAGGAATTGGATCTGCTGCTCAGGGATTATGCAGGGAGGCCCACTCCCTTATATTTTGCAGAACGGCTGAGTGAAAAATACGCAACCCGCATTTATCTCAAACGGGAGGACCTCTGCCATACCGGGGCGCATAAGATCAATAATACCATCGGCCAGATACTGCTGGCTGAAAGGCTGGGCAAAAAAAGGATCATTGCAGAGACCGGTGCCGGCCAGCATGGCGTTGCCACCGCTACGGTATGTGCCCTGAAAGGACTGGAATGCATTGTATATATGGGTGAAAAGGATATCCAGCGCCAGGCACCCAATGTGGCACGCATGAAAATGCTGGGCGCCCGGGTGGTTCCTGCAACCAGTGGCAGCAAGACCCTGAAAGATGCCACCAATGAGGCGATCCGGGACTGGATCAATCATCCGGACGATACACATTATATTATCGGCAGTGTGGTCGGCCCCCATCCTTACCCGGATATGGTAACCCGGTTTCAAAGTGTGATCAGCGCTGAAATTAAATGGCAGCTGAAAGAAAAAACCGGGAATGAATTGCCGCAGGCCGTAATCGCCTGTGTGGGTGGCGGCAGTAATGCCGCGGGAGCATTTTTTCATTTCCTGGATGAAAAACAGGTCAGGCTGATCGCCGTGGAAGCAGCCGGTGAAGGAATTGACAGCGGCCGGTCCGCAGCAACAACCCGGCTGGGAACAACAGGAATCCTGCATGGCAGCCGCAGCCTGGTGATGCAGACAGCCGACGGGCAAGTGGTGGAACCGCACAGCATTTCAGCCGGACTGGACTATCCGGGCATCGGCCCGCTGCACGCTCATCTGTTTTCATCGGGAAGGGCCTCCTTTTACAGTGTTACGGATGAGGAAGCATTAAACGCCGCGTTTCTGCTCGCCCGGCTGGAAGGCATTATCCCGGCACTTGAATCAGCGCATGCCCTGGCCATCCTGGAAAAAATCCGGTTTCATCCGGAGGACCATATCGTGATCTGCCTCAGCGGACGGGGCGACAAAGACCTCGACACATATATGAGGGCAATGACCAATTTGGGAATTTGAGAATTTGAACATGAACATCAATTAAATCTGTCAACAGATAACTGTCAATAAAAAATATGAGCCGGATCGGAGAACTTTTTGCAGATAAAAAACAAAACATATTGAACGTGTATTTCACGGCAGGTTTTCCTGCATTGGAAAATACGCTACCCGTTATGAAATCGCTCCAGGATGCCGGTGCCGATATGATCGAACTGGGTATGCCCTACAGCGACCCCCTGGCAGACGGCCCCGTGATACAATCCAGCAGCGCGGTCGCCCTGGCAAACGGCATGACGATCCGAAAACTATTTGAACAGTTGAAAAATTTCAGGAAGGAAATACAACTGCCTGTTTTGCTGATGGGGTATATGAATCCCATCCTGCAGTATGGATTTGAAAATTTTTGCCGGGAGGCAGCTGAAGCAGGAGTGGATGGTCTCATCCTGCCTGACCTTCCCATGTATGAATTCGAAAAAGAATACGGATCCATCATCCATAAATACAAACTGGATTTTGTATTCCTGGTGACCCCGGAAACACCGGAAACCCGCATCCGGCAACTGGACCAGCACAGCAGCGGCTTTCTGTACGCAGTTTCTTCTTCCTCCACAACAGGCAATAGTGCATCGCTCGGCGACCAGGAAACATATTTTAAAAAACTCCAGTCGATGAAACTCAAAAATCCGGTTCTGATCGGTTTTGGTATCAAAGACAGGTCGGGTTTTTTAAAAGCCTGTTCCTATGCCAGCGGGGCCATTGTCGGAACTGCCTTTATTAAAATCCTGGAAAAGGCATCAGAACAGGAGATTCCCGAACGCGTACAGGAGTTCATCAATTCCCTGAAATGAAGATCGTCATCATCAAATATAATGCTGGCAATATCCGATCGGTATTATTCGCTTTGGAGCGTATCGGAGCGGAGGCCCTGGTAACTGACGAACCGGACCGGATCCAATCTGCCGATAAAATTATTTTCCCCGGTGTGGGAGAAGCCAGTTCTGCTATGCAATATCTGCGTGAAAGAAAACTGGATCTGCTGATTCAGGACCTGAGACAGCCTGTACTGGGTGTATGCCTGGGCATGCAACTGCTCTGTGCACATTCAGAAGAAAATAATACAGAATGCCTGGGAGTATTCAGCGAATCCGTAAAAAAATTTATGCCACATGCAAATGAAACGCTCAAAGTACCCCAGATGGGATGGAATAATATTTATGATTTGAAATCTGACCTTTTTGCCGGCATCCGGGAAAACAGTTATTGCTATTTCGTGCATGGTTATTATGCGGGCCTGGGTGAAACCACGATTGCAAAAACAGACTATGTGCAGCCCTATAGTTCGGCCTTGCATAAAGATAATTTCTACGGGGTGCAGTTTCACCCGGAGAAGAGTGCAGAAGCCGGGGAACGCATCCTGAAAAATTTTATTCAACTTTAGTTTATCCATATGTCTATTGAAATTATTCCTGCCATTGATATCCTGCATGGAAAATGCGTGCGTCTGACGCAGGGCGATTACTCCCGGCAGAAGATTTATAATGAACATCCGCTTGAAGTAGCACGGCAGTTCGAAGATGCGGGCTTAAAAAGGCTTCACCTGGTGGACCTGGACGGGGCGAAGGAAGGGCGCGTGAAAAACTGGAATGTACTCGAAGCCATCGCAGGTAAAACAGGCCTCCTGATAGATTTCGGGGGCGGTATCGGAACAGCCAAAGATCTGGAGATCGTATTTGAATCCGGTGCGGCCCTGGCTACCGTGGGCAGCATCGCCGTTAAAAATGAAAGCCTCCTGCGTGAATGGATGCTGATTCATGGTCCAGATAAATTTTTGCTTGGCGCAGATGTGCGGGATGAAAAAATTTCTATCAGCGGATGGCAGGTGGATACAGAAATCGGGATTTATGATTTTATTGAAAAATATATACAGTCCGGCATTCGCCAGATTTTTTGCACAGATATCCAACTGGACGGTGCGATGAAGGGCCCTTCGCTGGATTTATATAAAAGAATCCTGGAACGTTTTCCGGACCTGCATTTTATAGCCAGCGGGGGAATCCGTTCACTGGACGATATCTACCAGCTGGAAGAAACGGGATGCAGGGGCGCCATCATCGGCAAGGCGATTTATGAGGGATTGATCACGCTCAAGGATCTCGCCCATGTTAACTAAAAGAATCATACCCTGCCTGGATATTCAAAACGGGCGGACTGTAAAAGGGACGAATTTCCTCGATCTGCGTGATGCAGGCGATCCCGTGGAACTTGGTGCCCGTTATGCCACCGAGGGGGCCGATGAACTGGTGTTTCTGGATATTACAGCCACTCATGAAAAGAGGAAAACCCTGAGTGAGCTGGCCCGCCGTATTGCGCATCATATAAATATCCCGTTTACGGTCGGTGGTGGCATTTCTACTGTTGAAGATGTACGTGTTTTATTGGAAAACGGTGCGGATAAAATTTCGGTAAATACAGCGGCTTTTAAAAATCCTGCACTGATCGGCAGCCTGGCCCGTGCTTTTGGAAGCCAGTGTATCGTGCTGGCCATTGATGCAAAAAAGGCGGGGGACGGCGAATATTATGTTCACCTGAATGGCGGGCGCATCGCCACGAAGATGCGTTGCCTGGACTGGGCCAGACGGGGTGTGGAATTAGGTGCCGGGGAAATTCTGCTTACTTCGATGGATCATGATGGAACCAGGAAAGGGTTCGCGGTTGAGTTAACCCGTATGTTCGCCGAAGCCCTTCCGGTGCCTGTGATCGCGTCCGGGGGTGGCGGCACACCGGAACATTTTTTGGAAATTTTCAGGGAAGGAAAAGCAGATGCAGCCCTGGCGGCAAGTATTTTTCATTTCAGGGAAATACCCATTCCTGCATTAAAAGAATATCTGAAAAAAGAGGGTATCAATATAAGAATCTAATTTTGGGTTATGGAAATCAATTTTTCAAAATACAGTGACGGCCTGGTGCCGGCCGTGGTGCAGGATGACCAGACAAACAAAGTACTGATGCTCGGCTTTATGAACCAGGAAGCACTGGATAAAAGCAGGATGCTGGGTAAAGTCACTTTTTACAGCCGTACAAAAAAAAGGCTCTGGACCAAGGGTGAGGAAAGCGGCCGGTTCCTGATATTGAAAGATATCAAATTGGATTGTGATCAGGACAGCCTGCTGGTCAAGGCCAGCCCCCTGGGCCCGGTTTGCCATACCGGGGCAGATACCTGCTGGTTTGAGAAAAATGAAGGAAACGGTTTTTTGGAAAAGCTTGAAGGCATTATCCGGGATAGAAAAAATCATCCGGAAGAGAACTCTTATATATCCGGCTTGTTTAAAAAGGGGATCAATAAGATCGCCCAGAAAGTTGGAGAGGAAGCTGTGGAAATGGTGATTGAGGCGAAGGACCATAATGACTCCCTGTTCCTCAACGAAGCGGCAGACCTTCTTTTTCATTATCTGATATTATTGGATGCGAAGGGACATAATTTAAAAGAGGTTACAAACGTTCTTCAGGTCAGACACGATAAAAAGACTTCATGAAAAAATATATCATCATTCTCGGTATCCTTGCAGGAAGCGCGCAGGCACAACAGCCAAAACCGGACGGGTTCCGTATTGAAGGTCATATAAAAGGGATTGCAGATAAATCCACTGTTACAATTACAGATGCCAATAACCCGACGGATACCCTGGCCCGGGGCACTGTAAAAGGCGGGGTTTTTATTCTGACCGGTCATATGAATGAACCGAACCTGGTTTTAATGAATTTTGGTTCAGCCGGAAAAAAAGCAACGATTTTCATAGGTAATGAATCCGTGACAGCCAGCGGTGATGTGGAAAACCTGGGCAGCATCCGGGTGAAAGGATCTCCGAGTGAAACGGATTTTGTTGCCTTCGAACAGACTTTCAATCCTTTTTTTGCGCATATCAACCAACTCAGCCAGCTGGCCAATTCGCAGGAAGGTGTATCGAAAAAGGATTCTATCGGGGATGCCTATCAGTTAGTTGTTATGTCGATCCAGGTACAGGTGGACAGTTTTATACAGCAGAGAAAATCTTCTTATGTGAGCCCTTTTTTGCTGGTCGTGGTAAATCAATTGTCTGATGACGTTTTTTTACTGGAGCGCAGGTATCAGAGTCTTTCGCCCGAAGTACAGCAAAGCATGTATGGCAAATATATCCGGGAACAGATTGACAACGGCAAAGTAGGTGCAGTTGGCAGTGAAGCCTTGGATTTTATTCAGAGCGATACGGCCGGTAATCCTGTAAGCCTTTCCTCTTTCAGAGGCAAATATGTTTTAGTGGATTTCTGGGCGAGCTGGTGTAAACCCTGCCGTATGGAAAATCCTAATGTGGTGGCAGCGTATAACAGGTTCAAGGCTAAAAATTTTACCGTGCTGGGTGTTTCGCTCGACCGCAGCCGGGAAGCCTGGATCAAGGCCATCCAGGATGATAAACTGTCCTGGTCGCAGGTAAGTGATCTGAAATTCTGGAATAATGCCGTGGCAATGCAATACCGGATACAGCAGATTCCACAGAACTTACTAATCGATCCGAATGGTAAGATCGTTGGGAAAAATCTCCGTGGTGCTGAACTGGATTCGAGGTTATGCGCCTTACTTGGATGCAATTAGTTTTTCGGCTTAAAAAAGCCAAACGGTCACCGCTCATCGTATCATTGCCAACTGTCTTTTATATAATTGTATCGCATTTTCATAGCCCAGGTAAAGGGCATCACAAATCAAAGCGTGGCCGATGGACACTTCATCGAGCCCGGGAACGTGTTCAGCAAAATATTTTAAATTATCCAGGTCCAGGTCGTGGCCGGCATTGATGCACAGGCCCAGTTCCTTTGCTTTTGCCGCCGATATGATATAAGGCCGGATGGCTTCTTCTTTATTTTCATGAAATTTTTTAGCGTAGGCTTCTGTATATAATTCAATCCGGTCAGTACCTGTTTCTGCGGCTGCCGCCACCATGGGAACCTGCGGATCTACAAATATGGATACGCGGATACCTGCCTTTTTAAAAACAGGAATCATATTTTTCAGGTAATCCGCATGGCGGATGGTATCCCATCCATGGTTTGAAGTGATCTGCCCCAGGGCATCGGGCACCAGCGTTACCTGTTCCGGTTTTGCTGCCAGTACCAGGTCTATGAATTTTTGTTCCTGGCAATTTCCTTCTATATTAAATTCCGTGGTTATGATTTTTTTTATATCATATACATCCTGGTAACGGATATGCCGTTCGTCAGGACGCGGGTGCACGGTAACTCCATCGGCACCAAAACGCTGTGCATCAACGGCAGCTTTTACCACATCCGGGTTGTTGCCGCCACGGCTGTTGCGCAATGTGGCGAATTTGTTGATATTCACGGAAAGCCTGATCATTAAACGAAGTTAAATCTTAAAGATCAATACCTAAGGTCTACTGTTTATTTCATAACTCATAACTCATAATTCA
>DHWT01000309.1:13200-28398 GCA_002413325.1 Chitinophagaceae bacterium UBA5175
AACTCATAATTCATAATTCATAATTCATCTCTCACCATGTTCAACGGCCAACGAAAAAAGGACCTGGAAGGGTCCTTTTTTTTCATCCTTATAAAAATGCAGTTATAAATACCTGGTAACGGTAGTCAGAACTTTGTAAGTATGGAACTATATAAAATATTTGAATTCTTGTTTTTTACGTTGAGCTGATAGATGCCGGCTTCCAGTGCATACACTTTATCCACACGAATCTGATTTTTTCCCTGGTTCACATTCACGCCCATCATGCGCAGGATCCGGCCCATTTTGTTGGTAAGCACGATGATGCAATGGTCATCTGCGTCGGCGCTGATCTCAACGGTTATTGCGTTGGAAAATTTTTCCGGGTAAGTGGCAATTTCCATACAGGTATTGGATTGGACTGTACCCTCATCATCTGAGTAATACATCAGTGGTTGTTGTTTTGGTTAGGTAATTTCCGTTCCTGTGTTTTAACAGGCAGGGGTATCAGTCGCATGTTATTATATCCGGACCGGTTTTGAGCGGATTCGGAAATCAGCTCTTTCAACAGGTCAAGTAAGGTTTGGATCGATTTCATAAGGGTGATTTGCTGATTAGTATCTATTCCCCTGCCAGAACTTAAATAATTTATAACCAACGTATTATGGGAAGTGTTCGGAACGGTATGTTCCCGGTTTGGGAAAGAGACTTTCTTTTTTGGACGATCTCTTAAAACCGGGTCACCAGTTTCAGGTTTATAAGCCGTGGGGTGAGCCTCTGGGGCATGGCATAAGTGACATTGGAGAAGTCTTTCACAAAAAGATAAGAAATCGTGTTTTCCCTGTCAATCACGTTGAATATTTCCAGTGTGGCCCAGATATTTTCCAGTTTGCGGAAGGGGTTATGACTTCTCCGGTTCGACTTATCATTATCCAGCAACAGGGCGCTGAATCCGATATCTGCGCGTATATAGGGTTCTATGATCAATGCATCGCGGTATTTCACGCTGCCCGGCACACTATAAGGCAGGTTACTGCCATAAATGAGGTTTAAGTAAACCTTGAAGTTTTTATTTGTAGAAAGATAATCCTGGATAAACATGCCCATCGTGAAAAGCCGGTCCGTGGGCCTTCTGATCCATCCCTGCTGGACCTTGGTGCTGTCCAGCGGCCTGTTCAGTGAATCCAGGGTATAATCATAATAAACGGCCCCGTTTATTCTTTCCTTGGTTTGCATAATCCCGATACTGACCCAGCTTTCCGCATCCTTCACCAGATTTGCAAATAGCCTGCCTTCCACACCGACCGCATAGGCTTTTGCATTATTGGCTGCGAAATACTGGATACTTACATTATTGATATCATACGGATTTACGTCCCATAGATTTTTATAATAGGCTTCAACCGAAAGTCGGAATGGTTTTTCATTCGAAGAAAAATTATAATCAAAACCGGCAGTAGCCTGGAAACTCTTTTGTGCTTTCACTGATGGATTGACAGTACCATCCGGTGCACGGAGTTCCCGATAAAAAGGAGGCTGGTCATAAATACCAATCGCCGCTTTGTATACGATATCTTTTTTGCTATCCGGTGGTTTCCAGGAAACACCCGCACGGGGTGAAAATAATAATTGCCGCGTGAATGTATTATAATTTATCCGCCCCCCGGCCTGAAGGGTAAACGAGGGATTTTTTTTGAAGCTGATATTATCCTGTAAAAATCCGGTGAACCGCCCGATTTGTAAATCATTATTCCCGTTCACCACATTATTGAGAATGAGGGAACCCGGCTGGTAGGGTAGTGAATAACCGGCTGAATCTTCATATACCCATTCATGCAACTGATCATGTATGGTCTGCAATTCAGCGCCAAGACCCCATTGCAGGTACTGGTTATCCAGATTCAGGTATCCTTTGTGGGCAAAACTGAACAAATGGATATCCAGGTTATCACGGGCCAGGTTTTGATTACTGCCAATGCCCAGTGGGTTGATGATGGTGCCAAAGTTCGGGCTGCTTTTATCAAAATCCCTTTCTCCAAATAAGTAATCGCCGGTAACATCATAGTTCTGACTTTCTATATCATTGAAACTGGAAATCATCCATTTCAGTTTCAGGTTTTTATTAACCTGCCGGTTCCAGGTAAGACCGGCAAGGGCAGTTTTATATTTGTCTTTTTCCTGTCCGGTGAAAAATATATCCAGACCCAGGCTGGCAGAAAAATACGGAGAGAAGACAGCTGTGCTGAGCTGGGCCGACGATGGAATCAGGCTGAAGGAAGTCCGGGAATATACCGTGAACAATTCCAGTGAATTTTTCGCATTCAACTGATAGGTGAATAATCCCTGGATATCGGATGATGAAGGAATATAGTTACCCTTGGTTTCCTGCGAACTCAGGATATTTGTAAAACTCCTGTTCCGGGCGCCGACGATATAACTGAACCGGTTGTTTTTTGAAACGCCCTCCAGTTCCAGTCCCTGTTCCAGTAAACCGATGTAGGCGGATCCCCCGAATCCGGCCGGCTTTTTATACTGGATATCCAGGGCGGAGGAAATTTTGTCGCCGTATTTTGCCTGGAACCCGCCATTATAGAAATTGACATTGCGTGTCATTTCCGGGTTGATTAAACTCAGGCCCTCCTGTTGTGCATTGCTAACCAGGTAGGGCCTGAAAATTTCATAATCATTGATATATATGAGATTCTCGTCGTAGTTGCCGCCGCGTACAGCGTATTGGGAGGTCAATTCATTATTGGAACCGACGTAAACCTTGATCAGGCTTTCAATGCCGCCCGTGGGGGTGGGAATATTAACAGCGTCCCTGGGATTAATCCGGATCAAACCGGCCTCTTTCCGGTCTCGTTCATTGGTGACCGTCACATGCTCCAGGTTCGATACCGACTTTTCCATACGGATCACGACCCATTCTTCTTCACGGTCGTTCAGGATAAAATTTTGTTGCAGGCTTTTATATCCGGTATAGGAAAATACCAGGGCAAAGGCTTTATCTGCCGGAACATGTAAACGAAAAGTGCCGGAATCGGAACTCGCCAGCCCGGATTCCCGGCCAAGCAGCACGATGGAAACCCCTGCCAAAGGTTTTTCATTTTCATCCAGGATTTTTCCGGTTACGATAGCACCGGATTTCTGGGCAAGCCCATGTGTGAATGGGAATAAAACCAGGGATATGAGTATAAGACTCCTCATGCGATCCGCTTCAGCAGCCGGATGGTTTCTTTTGGATCCTTTGACTGGAAAATGCTGCTGCCGGCAACCAGGATATCTGCCCCGGCTTCCACGAGTGCGGGTGCATTATCAGTCGTAATACCACCATCCACTTCGATGAGGATTTCCCTGCCGGTCTTTAAAATCATTTTTTTCATTTCCCGCACTTTTTCCAGTGAATGGGGAATGAATGTTTGTCCCCCGAAGCCCGGATTCACGGTCATGATGAGCACATGATAGAGGTCTTCCAGTATATCTTTCAGTAATTCAACCGGTGTGTGCGGGTTGACGGCCACGGCGGGTTTCATACCCAGGGCCCGGATCTGCTGGATATTACTATGCAGGTTCCTGCAGGTTTCCAGGTGAACAATCAGGATATCTGCCCCGGCTTTTTTGAAAGCGGGTGTCAGCTTTTCCGGCTCCTCAATCATCAGGTGTACGTCGCAGATTTTTTTGGTTGCTTTCCGGATGTGTTCAATTACAGGGATGCCGAAACTGATATTGGGGACAAACCGACCGTCCATCACATCCAGGTGAAACCAGTCCGCTTCACTTTCATTGATTGTTTTGCATACCGCTTCCAGGTGTAGAAAATCGGAAGCCAGCAGTGAAGGGGCAATCAGGCTCATGTTTTGGTTTATTTAAAGAGGACTGAATAAACAAATGTACTGTTAGCGGGAAGGATGAGCAAATCCGCTGTCGAGCTTTTCTATCCTTTGCCTGGCTTCTATAAAATCCTTATCCAGGGAAATCGCTTTCAGATAATTGTTAATCGCATCCTTTTTAAAGTGTTGTGCTTCATAACAGCGTCCCAGCCAG
The DNA here is from genome assembly GCA_002413325.1 of Chitinophagaceae bacterium UBA5175. Classification (GTDB taxonomy): domain Bacteria; phylum Bacteroidota; class Bacteroidia; order Chitinophagales; family Chitinophagaceae; genus Puia. The sequence continues at coordinate 17,224 of DHWT01000309.1, forward strand.
AAATACGCATCCGGGTCCGTACTGGTAACGGTAATGGCCATGTTAAAAGTCTGCCTGGCCGCATTAAAATTTCCCGTTTGAAAATAAGCCCTTCCTTTCTCGAGATAGGCGTCGGTGGTTTTCCAGTCCCGTGCAATACAGGAATCAAACTGGGCGATGGCTTTCGGAAATTGTTTCACATTGGCATAATAGATCCCTTTAATAAATAATGGGTCAATCAATAAACGGGCGGAATCCTGTTTGAGGATGAAATCGCAGATTTCCAATGCCCTGGGATTTTTTTGTTCGGCGTAGAGATGGGCCAGTTCGAGGCCATAAGTGTCCACGCCCTGTTCTGCATATGCTTTTTGCAGGTCAGCGATCGCCTGCGCGGTATCTTTTAGTTGTTCAAGCAATATCGCTTTTTCGTACAGGGTTTCCGGATCCAGGGAATCTTTTGAGATCATGTTATTGTAAATGGCCAGGGCCTGTGCAGGTTTACCGGAAGAAGTATATGCTTCGGCCAGTAATCGCTCTGCCTGGGCATTGGAAGGGTATTGACGGTTCAGGGATTCCAGCAGGCTGATTCGTTCCCTGTGTTTTCCGATGATTTCCAGGTTGGCTGCATAGGGCAGGGCGATCTCCAGCAGGGGCTGGAGGCTCCATGCTTTTTGAAAATCCCAATAGGCCAGTTCATGTGCATTTTCCTGGGTAAGTCGGGTGGCTCTTCGCAGATAAAGTGATGCATCGGCAGGAAACTGCCGGATACTGTCGTTGAGATTTTTATAGGCAGAATCGTTTTCAACGGCAGAAACCGGTATTTCGGTGGAGCTGTTAGAGTTTTTACAGGCTGCACCGGTCAGGAGTACCAACATCCATGTAAAATACAGACGATATTTCATGCGGAACATCCGACAAATTTAAATCATTCCCTGCCGCTTTTGCTTTCAGATATCTAAATGCTTTAATTTCATACCAAACTATCCGTTATGCTGGCTGTTTTACTGCAGATTCATAATATCTTACGCTGGGTCATTTTATTGTTGCTGGTTATTTCCATTATACAAAGTTTTATTGGCTGGATCAGGCACCGGGAACTCCGGGAGGGTGATGCGAAACTCTGGTTATTCACTATGATCAGCGTACATACCACACTGCTGGTTGGACTGATCCTCTTATTCTTTGGCCATTTCGGAATCCTGAGCGCCGGTTTGCCGGAAGGGGTCAGCCTGATGAAGGATAAATTCTACCGGTTTTACTGGGTTGAACATCCCACGGGCATGCTGGCAGCCACCATCCTGATTACCTTCGGCCGCGGGGTGGTAAAAAAACAAATCACGGATCCTTTAAAATATAAAAGAGCTTTCTGGTTTTTCCTGCTGGCCCTGTTGATCATTCTGGCAACCATACCCTGGCCGGGACGGGAAATTGTCGGGCGGGGCCTTTAGAATTTTTTAATATCCGACCGCTGTAAAACAAGGTTTTGCATAATATTTTTTATATTCATACCCTTAAAAAGGCCATATGATCAGATTTCAGGATATCAAGGTAGGAGACATTCTCCAGGCAGATTTTGGCGGAACGCGCTTTGAAGCGGAAGTAACCGAAGTGAACCACGAAGACAAGCAGATATGTGTACATAACGGGGACCAGGAGAACTGGTACGAAGCTGGTGATCTCTTTTCCATTCCGGTGGATGATCTCCAGTTACAGAAACTGGGGTTTGAAAAACAGGTAAATGAAGATAAATCGGTTAAATATATGCGCGGTCCCTTCCGGATACTGGTACCTTCCGAGGGCCGGTTTGGCGAAATGGAGATCTGGTACCGGGAAGACCGCCGCCATATCCACCATCCAATCGGGGTCCATGAACTTCAGAATTTATATCACCAAATGACCAAAGTGGACCTTTCCCGGGTCTGAATACCGTCGATTTCCGGGTTTTTACCCCTTCCAACCCCCCTCTTCAGCCGGAATCGGATATTTATTCGATGAAATTTTATTCTTTCACCGAGTAATATTATCTTTGCGCTCCCAAAATCTATGGCTAAACAAGCGCTCATTAAACAGGATGGATCAATAATTGAAGCACTTTCTAATGCCATGTTTAAAGTTAAACTGGAAAATGGCCATGAAATCCTGGCTACCATTTCAGGGAAAATGAGGATGCATTACATCAGGATATTGCCCGGGGATAAAGTGGGTGTGGAAATGAGTCCTTATGATTTGACACGGGGCAGGATTATTTTCAGGTATAAATAAAGTTAAAAGTAAAAATACTTGTATGAAAGTCAGGGCATCCATTAAGAAGCGCAGTGTAGATTGCAAGATTGTGCGACGCAAAGGCAAATTGTATATCATCAACAAGAAAAATCCCCGTTTCAAACAGAGGCAGGGATAGGGTCCTGCCGGATTGTGCAGTAGTAAAAAGTAAAAAGTAAAAAATAAAAAATGGCGCGTATTGCCGGTGTAGACTTACCAAAAAACAAAAGAGGGGAAATCGGGCTGACCTATATTTTCGGTATAGGTCCCTCAACAGCCAGGTATATTCTTTCCAAAGCGGAAATCAATTTCGATAAAAAGGTTTCCCAGTGGAATGATGATGAGCTCAATGCCATCCGGAATATCATCACCAATGAACTCAAGGTGGAAGGTGCCCTGCGTTCAGAAGTGCAGATGAGTATCAAACGTCTTTTGGATATTGCCTGCTACCGAGGTGTACGTCACCGTAAAGGTCTGCCCGTGCGTGGACAGCGTACGCGTACCAACAGCCGGACAAGGAAAGGAAAACGGAGAACCGTAGCCGGTAAAAAGAAGGCGCCTAAAAAGTAATTGAAACCTGCCTCCGTCAACTGACGGAAGCAGGTTTTTTTTAGCACCATTTCAGAGTCAATACCGGATACGGGGTGCACGGGGAGGATTGATTCGCTTCCGGTTTTCCGGAAAAATTTATAACCAGATTACCTAATTCGAACAATGGCAAAAGCACAACAGGCTACCAGCGCAAAAGCGGCAGCAAAAAAAAGAGTGGTTAAGGTAGATGCATACGGAGACGCGCATATTTCTGCAAGTTTCAATAACATCATCATCAGCATCACCAACAAAAACGGCCAGCTCATTTCCTGGAGCAGCGCCGGTAAAATGGGTTTCAAAGGTTCCAAAAAAAATACGCCCTATGCTGCTCAAATGGCTTCTGCCGATGCAGCCAAGACAGCCCTGGATGCCGGACTGAAAAGAGTGGATGTTTTTGTAAAAGGTCCCGGGTCCGGAAGGGAAAGCGCCATCCGTTCCCTGGCCAATAACGGAATCGAAGTAGTGATGATCAAGGACGTGACGCCATTGCCACACAATGGCTGCCGTCCTCCTAAGAAGAGAAGAGTTTAGTCGACATCCGTCTGGGCTCTGCCTGGACGGTATTTATAATCAAGCTGGACGGGATTCCATTTTAAGATTTTTCATAATCCTGTCCGGGTACTCAAAAATCTAAAACATACTATGGCACGTTACACCGGTCCAAAGACAAAGATTTGTCGAAAATTCGGAGAACCTATTTTAGGAAATGCAAAATGGCTGACCAAAACCAGCAATCCTCCCGGTCAGCATGGCGCCACCAAAAAGCGTAAAACGCTGGGAGAATATGCAATCCAGTTAAAAGAAAAACAGAAAGCGAAATACACATATGGTGTGCTGGAGCGGCAATTCCGGAAGACTTTCGACGAAGCTTCCCGCAAAAAGGGCGTAACAGGTGAAAACCTGATCCGTCTGCTTGAATCCAGACTGGACAATACCGTATACCGTTTGGGTATCGCGATTTCCCGTCCGGGCGCCCGTCAGCTGGTATCTCATAAACATATTACCGTGAACGGTGAAGTGGTGAATGTGCCTTCCTACCAGCTCAAACCAGGAGACAGCATTGGTTTAAAACCTTCTTCACAGAGTAATGCCGGTATCACCAGCGCTGCCCGTGGAAAGAACAATAAGATCAACTGGCTCGACTGGAATGAAGCAGAAATGAAGGGAACTTTCATCGCTTATCCGGAGAGAGAAAGTATTCCTGAAAATATCAAGGAACAGCTGATCGTCGAATTGTATAGTAAATAACCGCACGCATTCATCATTCGTAAATCGAAAATTTAAATATGGCCATTTTAAATTTCCAGAAACCAGACAAAATCATACTTCAAAAAGCGACTGATTTCGAAGCACAATTCGAATTCAAACCTTTGGAGCCGGGTTACGGTGTAACCATTGGGAATGCCCTTCGCCGGGTATTGCTCAATTCTTTGGAAGGATATGCGATCATCGGCGTAAAAATCGAAGGAGCAGATCACGAATTCGCAACGCTGAAGGGGGTTACAGAAGACGTGGTTGAAATTATTCTGAATCTGAAGCAGGTGCGTTTCAAAAAGAAGGTGGACCATGAAGTGGCCCAGGAAAAAATTACACTCAGCCTGAAAAATAAAACCGAATTCACCGCGGCAACGATTGGCGACGCATTGCCGAGCTTTGAAGTGATGAATCCGGGACTGCTCATTTGTACTATGGACGCTTCTGCCCGTGTAGATATTGAGATTACCATCGGTAAGGGTCGTGGATATGTGCCTGCTGAAGATAACAAACCGAAAGATGCCCCATTCGGGTACATTCCGACGGATGCGATTTTCACACCGATCAAGAACGTGCGGTATTCCATTGAAAATACCCGTGTGGAGCAGAGAACGGATTTCGAAAAACTATTGATGGAAGTTTCTACCGATGGTACCATCCATCCGGAAGAAGCCGTGAAACAGGCTTCCCGAATCCTGATCCAGCACCTGATGATCATCACAGACGAAAACATTACTTTCGATAATAAGGAAGAAAAGAAGGAAGACCTTGTGGATGAGCAGACCCTGCAGTTACGTAAAGTGCTGAAGACACCCCTGGAAGACCTGGACCTTTCTGTAAGAGCGTTTAACTGCCTGAAAGCAGCTAAGATCAACAGCCTGAGCGAACTGGTTACCTACGAACAGGAAGACCTTATGAAATTCCGGAATTTCGGTCAGAAATCACTGGCTGAAATTGAACAGGTATTGCATGAAAGGGGCCTGCACTTTGGTATGGATCTTTCGAAACTTAAATTAGACGACGAATAAATAATTAGAAAATTTTTGGATTTGGGGATTTGGAAATGAATTCTCAAATCCTCAAATTCCCAAATTTTTAAATCACCCTGTAATTCCTGACACGGTACAGGGCTAAACTAAAACGTCATGCGTCACGGAGACAAAATCAAGAACCTCGGCAGAACCGCCTCCCACCGGAGTGCCCTGCTCAGCAACCTGGCCGGCCAGCTGATCACACACAAGAGGATCGTTACGACTCTTGCCAAGGCCAAAGCGCTCAGAACTTTTATTGAACCCCTGATCACAAAAGCAAAGGAAAACACCACGCACCAGCGCCGGGTGGTATTCAGCTATCTACAGGACAAGGAAGCGGTTCATGAACTTTTTGGAACGGTGGCTGAAAAAATTGCCGGGCGCCCGGGTGGTTATACCCGTATCATTAAACTGGGTATGAGGTCCGGGGATGCTGCCGAAACAGCCCTGATTGAACTGGTGGATTTCAATGATATCTACGGAAAAGGAAAGGGTGAAGCCAAAGAAGCCGGAAAGAGAACCCGCCGTGCAGGAGGAAAAAAGAAGGCCGGTGAAAAAGCCGGGGCGGATTCAACTGCCCCAGCCGAAAAATCAGAACCTAAGGAAGAAAAACCAGCAGAATAAGGTGACCGGCCGTTATGATATTCACAGAGCAGGACCGATTCGGTTCTGCTTTTTTATTTCTTTTATTCATAGGGTGGAAATGCGGGTATGCAGAGGCAAACCCGGCCATGTTGAGAACCGGGAATTTCTGTTGATAATTTTCACGTTTCCACATTCCCATGTCTTCGGATTTTCACATAATTAAATGCTTTCTTTGCAAAATATTTAAGATATGCCAACATTACTCCTTCAAAAACCCGCCATACTCCTTCTTCAGGACGGATCAGTTCATCACGGAAAAGCATTTGGGAAAACCGGGACGACTTCCGGGGAAATCTGTTTCAATACCGGGATGACTGGCTACCAGGAAGTTTTTACTGACCCCAGTTATTTTGGACAGGTGCTGATCATGAATAGCGTACATATCGGTAATTATGGGGTAAAGGATGAAGATGTGGAATCTGACGGTGTCAAGATCCGCGGGCTAATCGGGCGCAACCTGGCAGAACAATTTTCCCGCATCCAGGCCAGGGGTTCCCTCGATGAATACTTAAAGGCGAACCAGGTAGTTTGTATCGAAGGGGTGGATACCCGGGCTCTGGTCACCCATGTACGCCGGAAGGGAGCTATGAACTGTATCATTTCTTCTGAAATCCTGGAGGTAAATGAATTGAAAAAGCAACTGGGTTCTGTGCCTGATATGGATGGATTGGAACTGGCCTCCGCTGTTTCCACCAAAAAATCCTATGAAACCGGCAACCCGGAGTCCCCCGTCCGAATCGCCGTTCTGGATTACGGGGTTAAAAAAAATATTGTTCATTGTATGGTTGAAAGAGGGGCATTTGTAAAGGTATTCCCTGCCAGAACCGGGCTTCATACCCTGAAGGAATTTAAACCCTCCGGTTATTTTCTCTCCAACGGACCCGGAGATCCGGCCGCAATGGACTATGCCGTGGAAACCGTAAAAGAGATTCTCAGGGAAGAAAAGCCCTTGTTTGGCATTTGCCTCGGACACCAGCTGCTGGCCCTGGCCAAGGGGATACCCACTTTTAAAATGCATCATGGTCACCGGGGCCTGAATCACCCGGTAAAAAATCTGGTTACCGGTAAATGTGAGATCACTACGCAAAACCATGGATTTGGCGTGGATCCGGTATCCGTCAGGAAGAATCCCGAAGTGGAAGTAACCCATGTAAACCTCAATGATGATTCCATAGAAGGTATCCGGCTCAAAAACCGCCCGGTATTTTCCGTGCAATACCATCCGGAGGCAACCCCGGGTCCCCATGACAGCCGCTATCTCTTCGATGAATTCATCGACCTGCTTAAAAAGGCCTAAGGCTCAGGACTTAAAGCCTCAAAAAATTTTCAATATTGCGATTTCCTGGAACAGGATTCGGTCATCTGTCAGTCGTTAGCTGATGTCCAAAGACGGATACAGATTTGTCTGAATTAAAAAAGCGGGTTGCTTTAGGCCTGAAGCATTAGGCCTAAAACCGTATTTTTGCGGTCTAATAAACCTCATCTTCGTGGCATTGATAAAGAGTATTTCAGGTATCAGGGGAACAATCGGCGGTAAACCCGGTGAGAACCTGACCCCTTTGGATATCGTGAAGTTTTCAGCGGCATTCGGCACCTGGATTAAAGAATCCGTTTCCCATTCCAAAAAAATAGTTATCGGAAGGGACGGACGTATCAGCGGTGAAATGGTACGAAACCTCGTGGTAAGCACGCTGACCGGTCTCGGCCTGGATATACATGATCTGGGATTGTCCACCACACCAACGGTGGAAATGGCCGTCCTGGGGGAGAAAGCGGCCGGTGGCATCATCATCACTGCCAGCCATAATGGAAAAGAATGGAACGCCCTCAAATTACTCAACAGCGCAGGAGAATTTATCAATTCTGAGAACGGACTGTTGATCCTGGAAAAAGCGGCCAAAGACGCTTATACGTTTGCGCCGGTTGACAGACTTGGAACCTATTCGGTAGACAACAGTTACCTGTATAAACATGTCCAGGCGGTTGTGGACTATCCGCTGATCGACCTGCCTGCCATTCGCGGCAAACATTTTAAGGTGGTGGTAGATACTATTAATTCCACCGGCGCCTTGTTCATCCCACCTTTACTGAAAGCCCTGGGCATTGAAAATATCCGTTTGCTGAATGAAGAAGTAAACGGGCAATTCGCCCATAATCCCGAACCGCTTCCGGAAAACCTGGCCGCACTGAGCGCGGAGGTTAAAAAATCCGGGGCCGACCTGGGTATAGCCGTGGATCCGGACGTGGACAGACTTTGTTTTGTTTGTGAAGACGGGACCATGTTCGGGGAAGAATTTACCTTGGTGGCTGTTGCCGATTATGTGCTTTCACAGAAACCGGGCAATACGGTGAGCAATATGAGCAGCACCAAAGCACTCAAAGAAATTACATTGAAACACGGAGGGAACTATTTTCCCTCAGCCGTAGGAGAGGTGAATGTGGTAAATAAAATGAAGGAAGTACAAGCCGTTATCGGGGGCGAGGGAAATGGGGGCATTATCGTGCCGGACCTGCACTATGGAAGGGATGCGCTGATCGGTATCGGATTGTTTCTGAGTGCCCTGGCCCGTCATAAAAACGGCATGCGTTCTTTCAGATCCAAATATCCCGACTATTTCATCTCCAAGAATAAAATAGAACTGGAGAAAAGTGTTGACGTCGAAAAATTATTTGAGCAGATAAAAACAAAATATAAAAATCACCCAGCAAATACGGAAGACGGTTTGAAAATCGAATTTGATGAAGACTGGGTACATCTCCGCACTTCCAATACCGAACCCATCATCCGCATCTATGCGGAGAGTAATTTTGAAACAACTGCGAACAATATTGCCAGACGTCTGATGAAAGACATCCAGGAGTTTATTTAAATTCCCTTTAAATTTTTTGCGCAGATGGAAAGAATTTATTTTGACAACGCGGCGACGACACCGCTGGACCCGGCAGTGCTGGATACGATGTTACCTTTCCTGACGGAAAAATTCGGGAATCCTTCTTCCATTTATTCTTATGGAAGGGAAAGCAGAATGGCCATTGAACAGGCCAGAAAAACTGTGGCCCGGTTACTGCATGCCCATCCGGCGGAAATTTTTTTTACCAGCGGCGGAACAGAAAGCAGTAATGCAGCCATCCGGGCAGCCGTGCAGGACCTGGGCTGTCGCCATATCATCAGTTCACCCCTTGAACATCATGCCACCCTGCATACCATTTCATATTACCAGGAACGAGGGGAAGCAAAACTTCATTTTTTGAATGTGCTTCCGGATGGTCATCTGGATCTGGATCAGCTGGACGGCCTGCTGGATCGTATTGGCGAAAGAACACTGGTTTCCCTGATGCATGCCAACAATGAAACCGGGAACCTGCTGGATATTCACCGGGTTGCCGCCATCTGTAAAAAACATCATGCCATCTTTCATTCCGATACCGTACAGACGCTGGGTCATTATGCATTTGACCTGGGCAGTCTGCCCGTGCATTTTATCACCGGGGCTTCCCATAAATTCCATGGGCCCAAAGGGGCAGGATTACTATATATTAATGAGCAAATTAAGGTCAAACCTTTTATCCAGGGCGGATCACAGGAACGTAATATGCGGGCAGGCACTGAAAACCTGTACGGCATCGTAGGATTCGCCAAAGCTTTAGAACTGGCAACGGAAAGAATGGAGGACGACAGCAAATATATTAATGACCTGAGGATCTACATGGCGGAAGCATTGAAAAAAGCGTTCCCTGATGTAAAATGGAATGGCGATGTTTTTGGTAGATCCCTGTACACTATTTTAAGTGTCAGTTTCCCGAAAACTGAAAAATCAGATATGTTATTGTTCAACCTCGATATCAATCATATCTGTGCTTCCGGCGGCAGCGCCTGCACAAGTGGTGCCCAGCAGGGTTCCCATGTGATCCGGGCCATGTATCCCGACTCGGACCGCGCTACGGTCCGTTTTTCATTCAGCCGGCATAATACCAGGAAGGAAGTGGACGAAGTGGTAAATAAATTGGAATCACTGGTTTAGTGGGATGAAATAAAAAAATCCAGAAACTACGCTGGATCTTTTTATGTGTTTCAGTAAAAATTCTCGAAGGGATCAGATGGATCTTGGACCAAAAACGGGCTCTTCTTTTGCAAATTTACACCTATTATGATTCGGTTTTTCATTTCAATTTCAAAACTTTTTAACAGTATCCGTTTTTTTGAAATGTTAACATTTTTTTCGGAACCTGTTAATGACTTTGAACTATCACCAGCTGGGTTTTAATGTCCTGGCCATTGGCAGTCAGTCGGGCGATATAAGTCCCGGTCGGCAGGATGCCCGATTTGGATATTTGAATATTCTGCCGGCCATCCAGGGATTCCCAATTCGTTTCACTGATTTTTTTCCCGCTGAGATCAAAAAACTCCAGTGAAACAGTCCGTAGATTTTTATTGGTTTCGACGAAAACCATATTGTTTTGAATCAGGGTGGGATAGATCCTGATCCCTTCATCTGCGTTATTGCTGATCTGAACGACCGGTGACTGATTGGTATAACCGTTTTTACCAATTACTTTAATCCGGTAAAAAGATGTTCCGGCCAGGGGATGGGCATCTGTATAACTGTATTGTAACTGGTAAACATTCGTTGAGATCGTCATTTTGGACTTGATACTGTCTATATCCTGGAAATTCATTCCGTCGCCGCTTCGCTGGATTTCGAAATAAGCAACTCCGGATTCCATCATCGTCGTCCAGCTCAGGTCGGCTTGCAGGTTATTTGTAATAACGCCTTTGAAATTGGCAAGGCTTACCGACATAACAAAACCTCCACCGGATCTGAAAGCGGTATGATCAGCAGTTTTTGTACCGGCAGCCTGACTGACAGTCATTGTGAAGATCCCGGTGATGCAGAGAATAATTGTTTTCATAAAATTGATTGCAACTGAATGGAGCCAAACCCGGTGCCATAGTCTTAAATAATTGACCGTCAATAATTTAAGCATGTTTTTTTACCCGATTTTTTCCCGAAACGGGAATCGTTTACGAAAATGAGCCGGATGGAATGGAAAGTTTTTTATTTTGAACCGGATCATTTTACCTTGTACGTTTTAGATAACCCATGCCAACAACTCCTGTTTCTCCCCAAAGGATCTATTCCATCGATGTTTTGAGAGGTGCCGTTATGATTATAATGGCCCTGGATCATGTGCGTGATTTTTTTCATTATACAGCGTCTACGGATAGTCCCACGAACCTGCTCACTACCACACCCTTATTATTTTTTACCCGCTGGATCACCCATTTTTGCGCGCCGGTCTTCATATTTCTTGCAGGCATTTCTGCTTACCTGATGGGTCAGAAAAAAACAAAAAAAGCGTTGTCTTCCTTTCTGGTAAAAAGAGGTATCTGGCTGGTCCTGGTGGAAATCGG
>DHWT01000174.1 GCA_002413325.1 Chitinophagaceae bacterium UBA5175
TTCCTTTTTATGAATCTGCCTGGAATTCGCTCCGGCATAAATTCCTGAATATTGATGCCCCCATTGCACTGGCCATCATCGTAACTTTTCTCAGGAGTGCCTATGAAGTGTTATCCGGAACCGGCGCCGGTTATTTCGATTCTATGTCGGGTATCGTATTTTTTATGCTGGCGGGAAGGATCTTACAGGATAAAACCTACCAGCAGTTGTCGTTCGACAGGGATTATACTTCCTATTTCCCTCTAGCCGTAAGTATATTGAAAGGGAACCAGGAAATTCCCACCGGCCTTGCCGGGATCAAAGCCGGAGACACATTACTCATTCACCATAAAGAACTCATCCCCGCCGACGGTATTCTTTCCCGCGGCAAGGCCCTCATTGATTATAGTTTTGTTACCGGTGAATCCCTTCCGGTATTAAAGGAAGTGGGGGAGATCATCTATGCAGGCGGACGGCAGACAGGTGGCAGTATTGAATTATTATCCATCCGGGAAGTTTCACAGAGTTATCTCACCAGCCTTTGGAACCGGGATAACCCGGACAGGCAGGCAGGAGCCAAAAAAAGATCCTTTGTACACCTGGTCAGTCGTTATTTTACATTCATCGTTCTGGGGATTGCTTTCCTGTCTGCGGTTTACTGGTATTTTCATGATCCTTCAAAAATATGGAATGCGGTAACGGCCGTTCTGATCATCGCCTGTCCCTGTGCCCTGCTTTTATCTTCCAGTTTTACCAATGGAAATATTCTCCGTATTCTCGGGCGCAACCGGTTCTTTCTTCGAAATGCCCAAACCATTGAAGAAATTGCACGTGTCAATCACTTTGTCTTTGATAAAACCGGGACGCTCACCTCAGGGCAAAATCAGGAAATCACCTATTCCGGAAAAACGCTTACGGAACACCAGAAAGATGTTTTCGCTTCCCTGGCAGCGCAATCCGGTCATCCCCTCAGCCTGGCGCTGGCCGGGCATCTTCACAGGAGCCGGACTGTGCATCTGGAGCAATTCCGGGAAACAGAAGGAAAAGGAATTGAAGCCCGGGTGCAGGGCGACCACCGGGTAGCTCTGGGGTCCGGGGAATTTATTGCCGGTATCCTTTCCGATCATGAAGCTGCATCCTCAGTTTATATATCTTGGGATGAGCACGTGCTGGGCAGATTTTTAATCCGGAATCATTACCGTCATAATTTAGAATCCCTGGTTTACTGGCTAAGGCCCCGCTACCGGCTTTCCGTCCTGTCAGGAGATAATCCTTCGGAAAAAAAGAATCTGCTCGGTTTATTCGGAATTAAAACAGCGTTATTGTTCCGTCAGATGCCGGAGGATAAACTGGCTTACATTCAGAAAATGCAGGATTTTGGCGACCGGGTTGCCATGATCGGGGACGGGTTGAATGATGCGGTTGCCCTGCGTCAAAGCCAGGTGGGCATTGCGGTCACAGAGGATACAAACAATTTTACGCCTGCCAGTGATGCGATCCTGGATGCCGGGAATTTATCCATGCTTCCGGCTTTTATAAAATTGTGCAGGGCCAACAGGAAAATCATCATCTCCAGTTTTATTTTATCGGTCCTTTATAATCTCACCGGTTTATATTTCGCCGTGCAGGGGGATTTGTTACCGATGATTGCAGCGATCCTGATGCCATTGAGCAGTTTAAGCATACTCATAATCACTTTTGGAAGCAGTAATGTATATGCCCGGTGGCTCAGGTTGTAGTATTAGAAAATGATTGCGGTAATGATATGACAAAAATCATGTTTTTACTGGATACATATCATATATCACCATTTTCTGACCGAATACATTTGGTCTGTTAAAAAACTCAGTCCATGAGTGTACTCATTTTGTTATTAATTGCCAGCCTGTCTGTATCGGTTATTTTTCTGGGGGCATTTATATGGAGCGCAAAAAACAAACAATTTGACGATGAATATGCATCCTCGATGCGCATTCTTTTTGAAGATCAGCCCCCGCTTCCGGATGAAAAGCAAAATGTTCAGGTATCCCTTCCGCCGGTTTCAACAATCAATCATACCGTTCATGCTTCAAAAAAGCTAAACTAATCAATTGATATGCAAGTAGAAAAGTTCTATTACGACAACAAAACAGTGAAATGGTTTGCTTACGCTGTACTCTTTTGGGGCATCGTAGGGATGCTGGCCGGTCTCTGGGCTTCGATTGCTTTCTTTTACCCGGGCATCAGCCTGGGTCTTCCGGCAACAACTTTCGGGCGGATGCGGCCGGTACACACCAATGCCGTCATTTTTGCTTTTGTCGGTAACGGGATTTTTATGGGTGTCTATTACTCCCTGCAGCGTTTGTGTAAAACAAGAATGTTCAGCGACACACTCAGCAAAATACATTTCTGGGGCTGGCAGCTGATCATCGTGGCAGGCGCAATAACCCTTTGGGCAGGTAAAACAAGCGGTAAGGAATACGCGGAACTGGAATGGCCGATCGACATCGCCATTGCCGTTGTCTGGATCATCTTCGGCATTAATATGTTCGGCACGATAATAAAAAGAAGGGAAAGCCATATCTATGTGGCCATCTGGTTTTATATCGCCACCTGGGTAACGGTAGCCATGTTGCATATCGTTAATTCCATTGAATTACCCATTTCCTTCCTGAAAAGTTATAGTGTGTATGCTGGTGTCCAGGATGCACTCGTACAATGGTGGTACGGACATAATGCAGTGGCTTTTTTCCTAACGACGCCTTACCTGGGACTGATGTATTATTTCCTGCCGAAAGCAGCGAACCGGCCCATTTATTCGTATCGCCTTTCCATCATCCATTTCTGGGCGCTGATATTTATTTATATCTGGGCCGGCCCCCATCATTTGTTATACACTGCCCTGCCCGACTGGGCGCAGTCGTTGGGCGTGGTATTTTCCATCATGCTCATCGCCCCCAGCTGGGGAGGCATGCTGAATGGGTTGTTTACCTTACGCGGTGCCTGGGATAAAGTGCGTGAAGAGCCCGTTTTAAAATTCCTGGTGGTGGCCATTACCTGTTATGGCATGGCAACTTTCGAAGGACCTATGTTAAGTTTGAAAAGCGTAAATGCGATTTCACATTTTACTGACTGGACGATCGCCCACGTGCACGTAGGGGCCCTTGGCTGGAATGGTTTCTTAACCTTCGGCGTTCTGTACTGGCTGATTCCGAGAATGTGGAATACGCCCCTGTATTCAAAGAAACTGGCCGGCACCCATTTCTGGATCGGGACCATCGGTATTGTATTGTATGTAATTCCATTATACTGGGCGGGCTTCACCCAAAGTATGATGTGGAAGAATTTTACCGAAGAAGGGCAATTGAAATTCCAGTTCCTCGAAACCGTGACCCATATCATTCCCATGTATATATCGAGAAGTATTGGCGGTACCTTATACCTGGCAGGGGCTTTCATCATGCTCTATAATCTCGTTAAGACCATAGCGAAGGGACAATTCGTTGCAAATGAGGCGGCAGAAGCAGCCCCCCTGCCCAAAGTAATTACCACTCATGGAAAAGAATACTGGCACCGCTGGGTCGAAAGACGCCCGATGAAAATGCTCCTGTTCAGCCTGATCGCAGTTATGATCGGGGGTATCATTGAAATCATACCTACTTTTCTTGTCAAATCAAATATTCCCACCATCAGCAGTGTAAAACCCTATACCCCCCTGGAATTGCACGGTCGCGATATCTATGTAAGGGAAGGGTGTTATTTATGCCATTCGCAAATGGTAAGGCCTTTCAGAGACGAGGTGGCGAGGTATGGTGAATATTCCAAGGCCGGAGAATTTGTATACGACCATCCCTTCCAGTGGGGTTCCAAGAGAACCGGTCCCGATCTGGCCCGGGTAGGCGGAAAATATCCTGACAGCTGGCATTATAATCACATGATGGATCCCCAGTCCATGTCGCCCGGATCCATCATGCCCTCTTATGGATGGCTGCTGGAAAACAATATTGATACGGCCATGACACCGAACATGATCTGGGCTATGCAGAAACTGGGTGTTCCTTACCCGGAAGGCTATGAAAAAAGGGCCAACAGGGATCTGGAAAGGCAGGCAGACAGCATCCGAACGAATCTCATACTGGATAAATTAAAAACGCCGCATAATAAAGAGATCCTGGCACTGATCGCTTACCTGCAGCGATTGGGAAAGGATATCAAATCGGCGCCCAGGGCTGAAATGACAAAAAAAGAGAACAGCGAATCCGTGCTGGGTAATTAAAGTCAATAAAAAATCAAATATGAAATTCATTCATTACCTCGAAAAAATAAGTGGTGTAAGTATATACGGACTTTCTTCATTCGCCCTGTTCGGAATTTTTTTTCTTGTGATGCTCTTCTGGGCAATCAGGGCAGATAAGAACATGATTGAAGAGATCAGCCGGATACCGCTGGATTCAAAAGCTTAACTCAAAATTTCTGGATAATGTTTTTTCAAATGAACCGGTTTAATAAAGCAGCACGATATTTCAGCCTCTTATCGATGATATTGCTGATCAGTCATTCCGTGAAAGCGGAGAGTCCGCCACCCCCGTCATCTATCTCCAACCCTTTTGTGGTCATCATGCTGATCATCATCGGGATTCTGGCGCTGGCGATCGGAATATTGGCCAATGTGGTCATGGGAGCAGCCATGGTGCAGGCAGAAAAGGAAAAAGAAGCGGCGGCAAAAAGCAAACCGTCGTCAGCAACTACGGCTGCCGTCCTCATTGGATTGTTATTACTCACAGTTCCGGGCCTCGCACAGGAAAAAGCAGCGGGCACCGCTGCGGTCGCTGCCAATTTAACGGATGGTATTTCAACTACTGCTTTTTATATGATCGCAGGAGTCATCTTCGTGGAATTAATGGTGATCCTGGTACTGCTGTACAACCTGCGGCTGATATTGAATATTGAAAGAAGGAGAAAAGCGGTTGTTCAGGCAGCAGTAACAGCAGCTGAACATAAACCCAGGATCAGCTGGTGGGACCGGTTCAATAAATTCAAGCCAATCGAACAGGAAGTGGATATTGACCTGGGTCATGACTACGATGGTATCCGGGAACTGGACAACCGCCTTCCGCCCTGGTGGCTTTATGGATTCTATGCCTGTATTTTATTCGCTTTCATTTACCTCTGGCGTTATCATGTGGCGCATTCGGCGCCACTGAGCGGGGAGGAATACCAGATTGCCATGCAGGAAGCGGCCATCCAGAAAGAGGCGTATTTAAAAAAAGCGGCCAGTAATATTGATGAAACGAATGTAAAATTCATGGGCGGTGCCGGTAACCTGGCTGCAGGGAAAAATATTTTTGAAACGATCTGCTCCGCCTGCCACGGGAAAGCAGGCCAGGGTGTCGTGGGCCCCAATCTGACGGATGATTACTGGTTACACGGAGGCAGCATTAACGATATTTTCAAAACCATAAAATACGGATATCCGGAGAAGGGGATGAAAAGCTGGAAAGATGATTATTCCCCTACCCAGATTGCGGATCTGGCCAGTTATATACTAACCCTGCACGGGACCAACCCCCCGGGTGCAAAAGCACCGCAGGGAACATTGTATACCCCTCAGGCCGCTGCACCTGCACCGGGCGGGGATTCTACTTCAAAGACAAGTGACAGTGCCAATAAACGAACACCACTTTAATGGATCCTGAATTAAATATACCCGGGAA
>DHWT01000107.1:0-1262 GCA_002413325.1 Chitinophagaceae bacterium UBA5175
TCTCAGGGAAATTCCAATAACAGCCGGTTTTTCTATCGGAGAGAAAAAAATGATCCGCCGGGACGGCGGGGACAAAACCAACGGGAAGCCTGAGAATAAACTCTTCATTTTAAGAAATATACTGATGAAAATAGCGTTCAGTGCAGGATAGCGGAGATTAATGTTCACTTTGTTAATTCCGATTATTTCCGTCAATTTTGCATCCATCGTAACAGAATATAAATCTGACCTTTTAAAATGGGATTATTCAATTTCCTGACGCAAGAGATTGCTATGGATCTGGGCACCGCAAATACCCTGATCATTCATAATGACGAGATTGTAGTTAATGAGCCTAGTATCGTTGCACTTGACCGGAATAATCCGAAAACCGTTTTGGCTGTAGGAAAGCGGGCCCTGATGATGCACGAAAAGACGCATGAGAGCATTCGTACGGTCCGCCCCCTGAAAGACGGGGTTATTGCCGATTTTAATGCGGCTGAACTCATGATACGGGAAATGATCAAGATGATCTATCCCAAAAAGCCGTTGTTCCCACCCAGCTGGCGTATGATGATCTGCATTCCTTCCAGTATCACGGAAGTGGAAAAAAGGGCTGTACGCGACAGTGCCGAACAGGCGGGCGCCAAAGAAGTTTACCTGATACATGAACCCATGGCTGCGGCCCTGGGTATCGGCATTGATGTGGAAGAACCGGTCGGTAATATGATCATTGATATCGGCGGCGGAACCACCGGTATTACCGTGATTGCCCTGGCGGGTATCGTTTGTGACCAGTCCATCCGTATTGCGGGCGATGAATTTACGGCTGATATCATGGAAGCCCTGCGTCGCTACCACAGTCTGCTGATTGGAGAACGGACGGCTGAGCAGATCAAGATACAGATCGGTGCTGCGCTGAAAGACCTCGACAACCCGCCGGACGATATTCCCGTGAACGGGCGCGACCTGGTTACCGGGATTCCCAAGCAGATCCTGGTCAGCTACCAGGAAATCGCTGAAGCACTGGATAAAAGTATATTCAAAATAGAAGAAGCCATTCTGAAAGCGCTGGAAACCACACCTCCTGAACTGGCGGGGGATATCTACCGTCGCGGATTATACCTGACCGGCGGGGGTGCCCTGCTCAGGGGCCTTGATAAAAGGCTGAGTCAGAAAATCAAACTGCCGGTTCATATTGCCGACGATCCGTTAAAGAGCGTGGTCAGGGGAACCGGGATTTCACTGAAGAATTACGACAGGTATCCGTTTGTTATGCGATA
>DHWT01000107.1:1577-4364 GCA_002413325.1 Chitinophagaceae bacterium UBA5175
GCCCATTTAAAATTATAAACTTCCCGTGCGTAATGTTTTTCTCTTCATCAGAAAGTATGCGAATTTTCTATTCTTTTTGCTGTTGCAGATAACCGCCCTTGGTTTCCTTATCCGTTATAATAAATTTCATGAAGCCGCCTTCATGAATGTGGCAGGAGAGTTTACAGGCAGCATCAACCAGCGGTTCAGCAGGGTGGAATATTATTTCCGTCTTACAAAAATCAACGAGCAGCTGGCAGCGGAAAACCTGCGCCTGAATCAAATGCTGAAAGAAAATTTTGAAAGAGCCGATGGAAATGAAAAGGCTGTCCTGGATACGGTTCAGACCGACTCCATGCGCGAAATCAGGAAATATACCTGGCTGGGCGCCAAAGTGGTTGGAAGTACGGTGAACACCCAGGTGAATTTTATTACGATCCACCGTGGTCTGCGGGAGGATGTGCGGCCGAATATGGGCGTGGTCAGTCCGCAGGGCATCGTGGGCACGGTGGTAAACGTCAGTGAAAATTATGCCAGTGTGATGACCCTCCTGCACAGGCAGTACAAGGTGGTGGTTAAGCTGAAGAATGGCGGGGAACGCGGCACGGTGGAATGGGATGGAGTCAGCCCGCTTTTTGTAACACTCAAGGACATCCCGAAAAGCGCGAAACTGCAGAAGGGGGATTCGGTAGTGACCAGTTCCACGTCTTCCCTGTTCCCGGGCAACCTGATGGTCGGCACGATTGCAGAGATAACAGATGACAAGAGCAGCAATTTTTATACATTGAAAGTAAAACCGGCTACCAATTTCTTTAATATTGAATTCGTGTATGTAATCGCCAATTCCCAATTCCTTGAACAAAAACGCCTGGAAGATTCCACGCGAAAAAAATTCCAATGAGTGAGCTGCTGAAAAATACATTCCGGTTCGTGCTGTTCATCTTTGTGCAGGTATTCATCCTTTTCAAGATGCCGCCCCTGCACCGGTTCATTACACCTTATTTGTATTATCTCTATATTCTCTGGCTGCCCTTCAGCATGTCCCGTGCCGCCCTGATGGGCCTCGCGTTTATTTTCGGACTTACCCTGGATTATTTCATGCATACCCCGGGGTTACATGCCGCTGCCTGTGTTTTGATTGCTTACCTGCGGCCTTTTGTGGTCAATATGCTGATATCACAGGAAGGAGCCGACAAAAATTACTTATCGCCCTCCGTTACCAGCATGGGTTGGGCTCCTTATTTCACCTACGTGTTTGTGCTGACGCTTTTTCATCATGGATATCTGGTTTTCCTGGAATGGATGAGTTTCGGATCTTTTTTGTATTTTTTAGGGAAAGTAATCGCAACGACGGGGATCAGTATGCTGCTGATCCTGCTGACGGAGCTTTTATTTTTCAGAAAGGAAAAGTTCAGAACCAATACGGTTTAATTTAAAGCCAATATCCGGAGATGCCTGTCTTCAATCAATCGCGCAGTAATATCATACGCCTCATCTTTGGTGGGATGTTCCTGGTGATTTTTGCACAGCTCTTCAACCTGCAGGTCGTTTCGGACAAGTATAAAAAAATGGCTGCGGAAAATGCGCTGTTCCCCAAAAGAGTGTATCCCACCCGCGGCATCATTTACGACCATCGCCAGCGCGCGATTCTGAACAATACCATTTTGTACGACCTGATGGTTACGCCTTCCCAGGTTAAAATCATGGATACAGCTTTTTTCTGCCAGTTGCTGGAAATTGATACGGCCGAATTCAGGTCCCGCATTCTGGATGCCCGATTAAAAAACGGCCCTTTCCGTCCTTCTATTTTTGAGGACCTGCTGGAGCCGGACCTGTTTGCCAAACTGGAAGAAAATATCTGGCGTTTCCCCGGATTCAACCTGCAGGAGCGGCCTGTACGGGTTTATCCCTTCAATGCGGCTGCCCATATCATGGGTTATGTGGGAGAAGTGGATTCCAATATCCTGCGCCGTTCCAATTATTATTACCAGCTGGGTGATTATGTGGGCCGGAGCGGACTGGAACAGTTTTATGAAAAGCAACTCATGGGCCAGCGGGGTATTGAGTACTGGATTAAGGACAATAAAAACCGGCTCGTCGGGCATTATGCCAACCGCGAACTCGATACGCCTGCCATTGCCGGGAGAAACCTGCATACCTCCCTGGATATCGAATTACAGCAACTCGCAGAAAAATTATTGTCGAATAAAGTCGGATCCGTGGTGGCCATCGAACCGAAAACGGGCGGCATTCTTGCGATGGCCTCCAGTCCGGATTATGATCCCAATTCACTGACGGGGCCGGATAAACAAAAAAATTACGGACAGCTGGCGCTGGATGTCAGGGCGCCGCTGCTAAACCGTGCCATCAAAGGATTGTATCAGCCGGGATCCACGTACAAACCACTGGGTGCATTGATCGGCCTGGATGAAGGCGTGATCACGCAATCCAGCGGCATCTCCTGCCTGGGATATTATTACGGATGTAACCGTCCCGTAAAATGTGATGAAAAAATTCCGGGACATGCAGCCAACCTGCGGCTCGCGATTGCACATTCCTGCAACTCATTTTTCTGTAATACATTTCGTTTAACGGTAGATAACCCGAGAATCAACAATGTCCGGGCCGGATTGGAGAAATGGAAACAGTATCTGAATAAATTCGGTTTGGGTCACCGGATCGGGATCGACCTGCCGAGTGAGGATGGCGGAAATATTCCCGATACCCTGGCCTATGATAAGGAATACCGCGGATCCTGGAACAGTTGTACCATGGTTACCATTGGTATTGGTCAGGATAAGATGCTGG
>DHWT01000055.1 GCA_002413325.1 Chitinophagaceae bacterium UBA5175
GGTGGGGTAAAATGCATAATGTGCCTGACTGGAAGAGCAGCACATCAGGACCCTTTGATCTTTGGCCAAACGGGCTGGGTTTCGAATATTTTTATGGATTTATCGGTGGAGATAACCACCAGTTCCGTCCGGCTATGTATAAAAATACAGATCCTGTAGAACCTTATATCGGAAATCCAAATTACATCATGGACCAGGACCTTGCTGATAATGCGGTTGCATACATTCGCAGGCATCATTCGGTATCTCCTCAAAAACCGTTCTTTGCTTATTACTGTACAGGAACTGCCCACGCTCCTCACCATGCACCGAAGGACTGGATTGCGAAATACAAGGGAAAATTTGACCAGGGTTGGGATCAGGTACGGGAGGAAACACTGGATAGACAAAAAAAACTGGGCGTTATTCCACAAAATACAAAGCTTACTGCGCGGAATGCAAATATTCCGCTATGGAGCAGCCTGACAGCAGATCAGAAGAAGTTATATGCCCATGAAATGGAAGTATATGCCGCAGCGCTTTCATTTGCAGATTACAATATTGGTCGTGTGATCAATGCGGTAAGAGAAACCGGACAACTCGATAATACGATTATCATCTATATCATGGGCGACAATGGCGCCAGTGGAGAAGGTACTGCCCAGGGCACGACGAACGAAGTGGCTACCATTGCAAATGGTTTCACAGAAGACATGCCTTTCCTGATGAGTCAGTATGATAAGCTGGGCTCGATGTATACATATAATCATTATGCCTATCCATGGGCACTGGCCATGGATGCACCTTTCCAATGGTGCAAACAGGTAGCTTCTCATTTTGGCGGCACACGTAATGGGATGGTGATCAGTTATCCCAAAGCGATTAAGGATAGGGGCGGAATTCGTTCGCAGTTCCATCACGTGATTGACATTGTTCCAACCATACTCGAGCTATGCGGCGTTCCGGCGCCTACACGCGTGAATGGAGTAGACCAGAAACCCATGGACGGTGTCAGCATGGTTTACACTTTTGATAGTGCGAATGCGCCCTCGAAAAGGAGTACTCAGTATTTTGAGATGATGGGTAACCGGGCAATCTACCACGATGGTTGGGTAGCCGCCACTACTCCGCTTAAAATGCCCTGGGCAGGTACGTCCGATATCAAATACCCCAGCCGTGATTACAAATGGGAACTATACCATATTGCCGAAGATTATAGCGAGGCAGATAACCTGGTGGACAAGAATCCTGAGAAACTAAAAGAATTGCAGGACCTGTTTTATGTCGAGGCGAAAAAAAATAATGTACTTCCTTTGGATGCGTCCTTTGTTGAACGTGCAGATCCGTCCATTCGTCCGAGTTTAACCAAAGGAAGGACATCATTTGACTATTATGAAGGCGCAATCCGGATTCCGGAAGGATCTGCACCTGATTTCAAGAATCAGTCGTGGACAATCACTGCGGATGTGAATACATCGGCCAAATCACAAGGCGTGCTCGCTGCCATGGGGGGCTATTTTGGAGGATTTGTATTGATGATTAAAGATAGCAAGCCTATGTTCATGTACAGGAGTACCAACCAGCCGCAGTGGCTTGTGACACTCAAATCACCACAGTCACTGAATGCAGGAGAACACAACATTTCCATTGACTTTTTGTATGATGGTGGTGGAAGAGGAAAGGGGGCTGACATGACCTTATCAGTCGACGGAAAAGTGGTTGCCAAAGGAAGAATCGAACGCACAATCGGCGCACGTTTCTCACTGGATGAAACCTGGGATGTAGGTGAAGATACCGGAACGCCCGTGGAATTTAACGTGTATGATGTTCCGTTTAAATTCAATGGAGAGATAAAGAAGGTTAATGTGGCATATAAAAAATAATCAGGTTTTAATTAAAAAATAAATGGCAACAAAAGCCTTCGGGTGTCCCGAGCCCCTATAAACCGGACAGTTTTCTAAAAGTATAAGTAGTATTATCTCATTTTCAGATAGGATACGATCGCTGTTGTGCAATACGAGATAGCATGACATATCTGCATTTTGACTACAGAATATATTTTATTTTTGATTTTTAATATGGGCCTGAGACTGCTAACTGTAGCGATGCTTTGTACTCACTGGACAGTGACCTCGAAAAAAAGCCTGGTGAATCCAGGTCTGCACAGGACGTAACAGCTGAGAATCCTTAAAGCGACGATATAGACGATGTCATGATGCAACCGTCGGTGTAATCTTTTATGGACTTTATCAGGAAGGTTTTACAACGGATTTTAATTTCGATGAGCGCAATAGGTATGTTCATTCCAAAGATTTGGATGCTGATAAGGTTGAAATAAAATAAATCTGTCGTTATGAGGGAAAATCTGAGCCGCCGGAGGATGCAATTGGTTATTGCCTGCGATTAAAAGCCGGATTGAAAAGTGTTTTAGTGACAGGGCATGCTATGCGGGCAGACAAAATTTCATCTGTCATCTGTAATAAATTGAGCAGGGTAAAAGATTGATTTTTTTAGCATGAAGGGAACTCTTCAGAATAAAGTCATTTGGACCATAGGGCACTCCACCCGCACGTGGAATGAGTTTATGGATATGCTCCAATCCTTTCAGATTGAAGTCCTTGCTGATATCAGAAGTTTTCCCGGTTCACGTAAGTTTCCTCATTTCAATAAGGAAGAGCTGGAAATATCTTTACCTCAACATAACATCCGGTATATTCATTTGAAAAATCTTGGAGGACGAAGAAAGGCGAAACAAAATTCCAAAAATACTGTATGGAGGAATGTTGCATTCCGTGGTTATGCAGATTATATGGAAACAGAAGATTTTAGGGAAGGAGCAAGCAAGCTTGAAAAAATCGCTGCAACATATCGCACTGCATTTATGTGTTCGGAAGCGGTGTGGTGGCGTTGTCACCGGTCCATGGTTTCCGACTATTTGAAGGTTCAGGGTTGGAAAGTGATGCATATCATGAGCATTGCAAAAGAAGAAGAACATGCTTATACGGCTCCCGCAGGAATTGTAAACGGGAAGTTGTCATATGAAAAAGAATCTGCCCCTATATCTGCCCCAACGTCAATTTTTAAATAGATAAACCATAGAATATCAGCGATTTAGGTTACACAATATGCAACTTTCACCCGCGTTGTCTAGTCTATCACCCCCCTGTTTATTGTTTTCTGTTTTGACTGTCTGCTTAGGGTATCATCAGGGTATCTGAGCTACCTGAGTATAGTCAAGTCCATATCAAGTCCATGAAACGATGGACTTGATATGGACTTGACCCCCCACAGGTAAGGCAGAGACAAGGAGAAGGTATAAAGAGGGGATTTACTTTTTAATACTAAACCCATGGCAAGACAAAGGGATTCCAAATTAGCCGGGGCAATAGGTAATCTGATATTCTATAATCATTTAGGAGATTATCGCATGCGCACGAGAAGCCTGTTTCTGTGAAAAGATCCAGGACTTCCGTACATAGCGGACTGAATTTTGGCAAAGCCAGTAAGA